>DTZN01000247.1 GCA_012961365.1 Hydrogenothermaceae bacterium | reverse complement strand
TCTTTTATACAACCAGGTCTAAGTCCATCTCCTAAAGATATAGTAATATCATACTTTTTAGCTATTTCTAAAAGTCTTTCAAAGTTTTCATATATGGGGTAAGGTAAAATTTTACCCGGTAAAAGAGAAAATTTAAAAAAAGTTTACCATTTTCAAGTGGTATATTGGTAAATCAAGTTGCTGTTGCTAACCCAAAAATTTAACTCCTGATTATTACTAACTTTTATCATAATATTTTAGCATTAAACTTGTATTATAGTTGATTTACAGTGATAATAATTACAAATATCTGGAGGGCAATAATGGATGAAATAAACAAACCTGAAATACTTGCTCCTGTTGGACATTATGAAGGTTTATCTGCTGTTATAAAAGCCGGGGCAGATGCTATATACATGGGTTGTGGAAAAATAAACCAAAGAGCTAATAAATCTATATTTGATATTAATGATGTAAAAGAAATAAGAAAAATAACACAAGATGCAGGGATAAAACAGTATATAGTTTTAAACTCAATTGTTTTTGAAGATGACCTTACTTACATAAATGAAACACTGGAACAACTTAAAGAAATTGGGGTAGATGCTGTTATAGGGTGGGATATGGCTGTTTTATCCAAAGCTATTGAGCTTGGAATAGAAACTCATCTTTCTACAATGGCTTCTGTTTCTAATTCTCAAGCTGCAAAATTTTACGAAAAAATGGGAGTTAGAAGAATAGTCCCTGCTAGGGAAGTAAAATTAGAAGGACTTTTAGATATAAAAAAGAAAACTAATCTGCAAGTCGAAATATTTATACACGGTGCGATGTGTATGGCTGTTTCTGGAAGATGTTTTTTATCTCACGATGTGTTTGAAAAATCTGGAAATAGAGGGGAATGTTATCAAGTTTGTAGACATGAGTTTGATGTAAAAATTGTATCTAAAAATACAGGAACAGAGTTTTTCCTTGGAAGTGATTATGTTTTATCTGCTAGGGATTTAGTAACTATAAACTTTGTTGATAAATTAATGTGGGCTGATAGCTGGAAAATAGAGGGAAGAAACAAAAATCCAGATTATGCATATATTGTTACTAAGGCATATAGGGAAGCTAGAGATAGAATTTTAAACGGAGAATGGGAAACTAAAGGTTGGAAAGACTTATGGGATATGCTTGAAAGGGTCTATCATAGGGAATGGGATAGTGGATTTTACTTTGGAGAAGGTTTATTTGGTATAAATAAATCTATAGCTAAAGAACAAAAACTTTATGTTGGTGAAGTTGTTCACTATTATCCAAAAATTTCCGTTGCAGAAGTTAAGATAATAAATAATCCAATTAGTGTTGGAGATACCATACATATAATAGGAAAAACTACAGGATTAGTTCGCCAAAAAGTAGAATCAATGCAAATAGATAAAAATAATATAGAAACAGCAGAAAAAGGTATGATTATCGGATTAAAAACTGCCGAAAAAGTTAGAAAAGGTGATAAAGTATATGTAATGAAAGAAGTAAATCCATATGAAGAAGAAAAAAACTTAGCCAAGGCTTAATAATAAAAGTAGAGGTATAAGATGGAAAAAGGGGATGTTAAATGCAAACTTAAAGATTTAGAAAGTAAGAAACCTTATGATGTTTCTCAAGAAGAATTTAAAGAAGTTTTAAATGTAGTTAGGCAAGAAATGTCATTTTTAATAAGGAATAATATTCCTCCTTTACCAAAGTGGTATGAAAGATGGTTTTTAATATTTTGCTATCTTCATGAGGAAAAGAAAAATCTTTCTGATTTAGAAATTAAAGGACTTTACAAACGGTTCTTTGAAGAAATTGAAGAAAATAAGTCTTTAACAAAAGATATTAAAGAAAAGTTGGATAATATTGCTAAACAAGTGGATAGCACATTAAAAAAAGCAATACGTCAGATAGAAAACTACGATAAGAGTATAGAAAAAAGCTCAAAAAATATTGAGAAAACTTCTGAAGAATTACTGTCAGATTTGATAGTATCTCAAATTAAAGAAGTATTAGGAGAATTACAGAAAATAAAAGAACAAAATGAAAAACTCAGATATAAAATGAGTAAATATCATGAAGAGATACAACAACTTAGGGAAGAATTAAGGGTAGCAAAAACAGAAGCAGAGATAGATTTTCTAACAGCTATTCCAAATAGAAGAAGATTTATGAGGGCTTTAGAGGATTTCTTGAAAGATTTTAGAGAAAAAGGATACATATTTTCACTAATAATTTTGGATATAGATGACTTTAAGAAAATAAACGATACTTACGGACATTTAGCAGGAGACGAAGTTTTAAAAGATGTAGCATCTGTTTTAAAATTTTACCTAAGAGCAAATACAATTATTGGAAGAATTGGTGGTGAAGAATTTGCTGTTTTACTTCCAGGTGTTGATATAGAAAAGGCAAAATCAGTAGCAGAAAGAATAAGAAATGTTATAAAAAATAGAAAAGTTCATGTTGGAGATATTGTTATTAATCCAAGAGCAAGTTTGGGAGTAACGCAAGTTAAAAAAGGAGATACTATAAAAACAATAATAAAAAGAGCTGATATGGCATTATATAGAGCCAAATCTAAAGGTAAAAATAGAGTTGAGGTGGAAGTTTAAATGGGCTTTCCAACTGTAAGACCAAGAAGATTAAGAAAAAACGAGAGTATAAGAAGACTAGTAAGGGAAACAAAACTATCTGTTGATGATTTAATTTATCCTCTCTTTATAGAAGCAGGGAAAAACATAAAAAAAGAAATTCCATCTATGCCGGGAATTTATAGATATTCACTAGATAAAATAGATGAAGAACTTAAAGAAATAATCGATTTAAATATTCCTGCGGTTTTACTTTTTGGAATACCGTTAGAAAAAGATGAAGTTGGTAGTGATACATGGAATGAAAATGGAGTAATACAAACCGCTATTAAATATATAAAAGATAAGTATCCTGACCTTTATGTAATAACTGATGTGTGTTTTTGTGAATATACAAGCCATGGGCATTGTGGGGTTTTATACTGCAATGACGTAGATAATGATAAAACTTTAGAAAATACAAAAAAACAAGTGATTTCTCATGCAAAAGCAGGAGCAGATATGGTTGCTCCATCAGGAATGATGGATGGTGTTGTAAAAGCAATTAGGCAGGCTCTAGATGAGGAAGGTTTTACAGATATACCTATAATGTCATATTCAGCTAAATATGCTTCATCTTACTATGGTCCTTTTAGAGATGCAGCAGATTCAACTCCTTCATTTGGAGATAGAAAAACATATCAGATGGATGTAGCAAATAAAAGAGAAGCACTAAAAGAAGTGGCTTTAGATATTGAAGAAGGTGCAGATATAGTTATGGTTAAACCTGCACTGGCTTATTTAGATATTATTTCTGATATAAAACAAAACTTTAATGTTCCTGTTGCTGCTTATAATGTAAGTGGTGAATATTCTATGATTAAAGCAGCTGGAAAACTTGGCTGGATAGACCAGCAGAAAGTAATGTTAGAGACTTTAACTGCAATGAAAAGAGCTGGTGCCGATATAATAATTACATACTTTGCAAAAGAAGTAGCAAGATTAATTTAAGGTAGGTTATGGATAGGAAAAATATATTGATAGTTTTTTTGTCGGTTATAGTTTTAGTTTTACTTTTTAAGCTAGATGGAGCTAGCAAAAAATGTGAAGAAAAAGCAAAACAATTAGAGGAAAAATTAAATAAATTAGAAAAATCTTTAACAGAAAAAGACAAACAACTAAAACAAGCACAAGAAGAAAATAAAAAGCTACTTGGAAAATTAAAAGATATAGAAGAAAAAATAAAAAAAGCAAATAAAGCATTAAGAAGAAAAGGCATTAAAATTAGTCTCCCTCAAGGAGGTATATATATTACAAACCTTAAAGATATTAACCTTTATACAAAAAAGTTAGAGCTCAACCTAGAAAAAATTTTAAAAACTATGCAAGATTATCCTGTTGGTGTTCCTTTGTATGGAAGAATTACTTCTAGGTTTGGTTGGAGGAAAGACCCATTCACAGGAAAAAGAGCGTTTCATTCAGGACTAGATTTTAGAGCATCTTATAAGCAACCTGTATTTGCAACTGCAAATGGAAAGGTAGTTTATGCAGGGTGGGGAAAAGGATATGGTAAGATGGTTAAAATAAAGCATAAATATGGATATACTACACTTTATGCGCATTTATACTATATAAAAGTTCGTTCTGGACAAAGGGTGAAAGCAGGTCAAATTATAGGATATGCTGGAAGCACAGGGCGTTCCACAGGAGTTCATCTGCATTATGAAATAAGAAGATATGGGAAACTTATAAATCCAATTAAATTTTTATATTTAAATAGAAGAAATACTTTCTAAGACTTATGAAAAAAGTAGCTTTAGTAGACGGGTCTTCTTATATATATAGGGCTTTTTATGCATTGCCACCTTTAAAATCTCCTGATGGAAAACCTACAGGGGCTATATACGGATTTATCAGAATGCTGTCAAAACTTATAAATGATATTAATCCAGATTATATTGCAGTTATTTTTGATAAGGCAGGGAAAACATTTAGACACAAAGAATATAAAGAATACAAAGCAACCAGAAAAGAAACTCCTGATGAGTTAAAAATTCAAATTCCAGAAATAAAAAAAATTATAAGATTATTTGGAATAAAGGTTTTAGAGAAAGAAGGTTATGAAGCAGATGATATAATTGCAACTTTAGCAAAGAAGGCAAAAGAAGAAGACCATCAAGTGTATATAATTACTCCTGATAAAGATATGATGCAACTTGTTAATAAAAATGTATTTGTATTTAATCCTGTAAGTGAAAAATTGTTTGATAAAGAAGCAGTAAAAGAAAAATACGGGGTTTACCCAGAGCAGTTTATAGATTATTTGGCCATTATTGGTGATAATGTTGACAATATACACGGAGTAAAAGGAGTTGGACCAAAAACTGCATCAAAATTGTTAAATGAATATAAAAATTTAGAAGGGATTTTTGAAAATTTAGATAATTTGAAAGAAAAAATAAAAATTGCATTTTTAAAAGCAAAAGAAAATTTAGAAATAAACAAGTTTTTAATAAAACTTGATGATAATACACCTTTAGATATAAATATAGAAGATTTGGAAAAAGAACAAACAAATTGGGAAGATTTAATCAAAGAGTTTGAAACTCTTGGTTTTAAAAGTTTATTAAAAGAAACAAAAAATAAAAAGGTGAGACATGAAGAAAAACCTGTCCAAAAGAAATTGTTCTAAACCAAAATTTTCAGAAAAAGAGCTGATAGAAAGATTAAAAAAGCATTACCCAGACCCTTGGATTGATTTAAATTTTGAAAATCCTTATCAACTTCTTGTTGCAACAATTTTAGCAGCACAGGCAACAGACAAAAAAGTGAACCAAATTACAGAATTCTTTTTTAAAAAATATCCAACTCCAAAAGATATAGTAAAAGCTGATTTAACTGAAATTGAAGAAGATATAAAACAGATTAACTTTTATAAAAGAAAAGCTAAATTAATAAAAGACTGTTGTGAATTTTTAGAAAAAGATTTCAATGGAAAAGTTCCTGATAATATAGAAGATTTAACAAAACTACCAGGTGTAGGAAGGAAAACTGCAAATGTTATTTTAGTAAATGCATTTAATAAGCCTGGAATTGTAGTGGATACAC
>DTZN01000246.1 GCA_012961365.1 Hydrogenothermaceae bacterium | reverse complement strand
ATATGATATATCTTTAGACTATAGTCTAAAGGTTAGGAGCGGGCGGGCTGGCAGGCACGGGCGGGCTGGCACGGGCGCGGGGCACGGGCGCGGGCTATCTTTTTATTTTTAGACTATAGTCTAAAAGAAAAAAATGGAAAAAAAATGGGAAAGGGAAAAATTGGGAAAAAACTAAGTGAGAGATTGTAAAACGTTTATAGTATAGTTTATATGCTTTATTTCTTCCCTAAGTTGCTTTATTTTCATATATTTGATATACAACTGTCTAATTTGTTCATTTTCAATGCTTCCAATGCATAGATCTTTCTGACTAAAATTTAGTCTCTCCTTCTCTTTCATTTCTTTATCAACGTATATTCTGTAGTATAAATATGACTTATTATTAATCTCTTTCAAAATTAAGCTAAATTTATCTTTTAGGTATTGATAAATAAGATTTAAATAATTTTTACTTTTTTTGTGAGGGTAAATATTTTATTGGCTATAGTGATCCACTCAAAATTGCCTCCAAAGAGAAATCATAGGGAATGTTTTTCTATGATTTCTCAGACTATAAGATTGCTTGTTTCTTGGTTTGTTTCTAAAAAATCGTTTTTTATGTAAGTATATTTAGACAAAAATTCATTTATTTTTATTAAATTTATTTTATAGAATATTTTAAAAAATGTATTTTTAGTTAAAATATGGTCTTATGGTAAAATAAAAAAAATAACTATTGTTATAAATTAAGACATTCTTGGAAGGGGTTAAAATAATGCAAACCATTAATCTTAATGAACTTCCTGAAGAAGCACAAAGAGAGTTATTGGATTTTTATGAGTTTTTGCTTCAAAAATATAAAAAAAGAAAAAGAAAGAAGAGAATAGAGGAAATAATTCCCAGAAAAGTTAAAGCATTTCAGCCAATGAAAAGAGAAGAAATATATGAAGGATAAAATATTTATAGATACAAACATTTGGCTATATGCTTTTATGGAACAGGACTCTCAAAAGTCCTCCATAGCAAAAGAAATAATAAATGAGAATATAGAACAAATTTGCCTGAGCACGCAAGTTTTGAATGAAATTTGTATCAATCTTTTAAAAAAGGCTAATTATTCGGAAGAAGAAATAAAAAAGTTAATTAGCAATTTAGATAATGTATATGAAATATATCCAATAAAAGTAGAAGACTGTCTCAAAGCTTCAGAAATAAGAGATAAGTTTTATATTTCCTATTGGGATAGTTTAGTTATCGCCTCTGCATTAAATAATGGATGTAGTATCTTGTATTCAGAAGATATGCAACATAATCAAATCATAGAAGATCAACTAAAAATAATAAATCCTTTTTTAAATAGTAATGGTTAAAACATACGCCTACATAAGAGTATCAACGGATAAACAAGATTCAGAAAATCAAAAATTTGCAATACTTCAATATGCAAATAATAAAAAACTTGGAAATGTAGAGTTTATTGAAGAAGCTGTAAGTGGGTGTATATCTTGGAAAAACAGAAAACTAAAAGACCTTATTGATAATCTGCAATCAGGAGATAACCTAATCGTTGCTGAACTATCCAGACTTGGCAGGTCTATGCTTGAGATAATGGAACTCATATCTATTCTTTTAAGGAAAGGTGTAAATGTT
>DTZN01000245.1 GCA_012961365.1 Hydrogenothermaceae bacterium | reverse complement strand
TTCTAGGTTGTGGATAACTTGTGGATAACTTGTAGATAACTTGTGGATAACCTGTGGATAACTCTGTATTTATTGGCTACTTATCCACATATTTTTGGGAATTATCCACAAGGATTGTGGATAACTATATGGATAACTTTATTAAAAATTCAATTAAAGCTTTATCTATCAATATTTAGAGCAGATTTTCAGGTTGTGGATAACTTGTGGATAACTTGTGGATAACCTGTGGATAACCTCATAGAAAAACTTTTTTAATGTGAATTAAAATATACTATAAATAAAAATCGGAGGTATTAAAATGCCTAAATTAGTTTTTAAAAATAGTGGAAAGGTTATGGAAAATCCAGATGAAATAAAAAGTTTCTTAGCTAAGTATGGAGTTTTGTATGATAGATGGGGAGTTGATAGATTACCTGAGCATCTAGTTGAGAACTATGAACTCACAGAAGAGGAACAACAAGCTATAATAGATGCTTACCAAGAAGAACTTGAGAAATTGAAGAAAGAAAAAGGATATATAACAGAAGATATAGTTGTTTTGTCAGATAAAACTCCAAACTTAGAGGCCCTTTTAGAAAAGTTTAAAAAGGAACATCATCATGTTGACGATGAAGTTCGTTTTGTTGTAGATGGTAGTGGAGTTTTTCCATTAAAGTTAGATGGAGAAGTTGTAGAGGTTTGGGTTGAGGCTGGAGATTTAATAGTTGTACCTGCAGGAACTAGACATTGGTTTGAGTTAGACGAAAACAGAAAAATTAAATGTATAAGGGTATTTAAAACTCCAGCAGGCTGGGAAGCTATATACGATGAGGAATGTAAAGAAACCATGGAAGATTAAAACTTAAAAACAGTCCCTTACAAAAATAAAGAAAGATAGAAGGAAATAGGACCTGATTTTCAATTGTAAAAAAATTGTTGGTGATTTGGTAGGAGAAAATGAAAAAACTTTTGTCCATAGAAAATTTAACGTTTTTAGGAATAATTCTAGGTGTGCTTACAGGGGTTTATTTTCCTGAATTTGCTACATCTATAAAATTTTTAGGAGATATATTTTTAAATCTTTTAAAAATGATAGTCATACCTTTAATCTTTGTGTCTATTTTTATTGCTATTTCTAAGCTTTCTTCTGTAGAAGAACTAAAAAATATTGGGATAAAAGCATTTTTATATTATTTAACAACAACTTCTTTAGCTGTAATTACAGGCATTATTGTTGTAAATATTTTTCCTTTTTCTCTTTCTCATATAAATCCTTCTCAAGAAGTTAACAACTTATCAAAGCTAACACTAGAAACTTTTATTCAAAATATAATCCCATCTAATATTTTTCAAAGTTTAGCGGAGGGTAAAGCTTTACATGCTATTGTTTTTGCTATTTTATTTTCTACAGGTGTTTTATATATACAATCATCATTAAAAAGAAAACTTATTGTTGATTTTTTTGATGGACTTAATGATGCATTTTTAAAAATGGCAAAATGGATAGTTGCTTTATCACCTATTGGTGTTTATTCTTTGATAGGTTATGTTGTTGCTGAAAAAGGGTTTGGAACAATTTTATCTTTATGGCAGTATGTTCTTGTTGTTTTAATAGGTATATTTTGGCATTTTACAGTAAACCTTCCATCTCTTGCTTACTTTATAGGCAAATTTAATCCTGTTAAATATTTTAAACAAGTTAGAAAAGCTTTACTTATTGCGTTTTCCACTTGTTCTAGCTCTGCAACACTACCAGTTTCTATAGAAGTAGCAGAAAAAGAAGTGGGTATTCCTAAAAAAGTTGCTGGTTTTATTCTTCCTCTTGGTGC
The DNA here is from genome assembly GCA_012961365.1 of Hydrogenothermaceae bacterium. Taxonomy (GTDB): domain Bacteria; phylum Aquificota; class Aquificia; order Aquificales; family Hydrogenothermaceae; genus Hydrogenothermus. The sequence continues at coordinate 12,371 of DTZN01000245.1, read as the reverse complement.
AACTATAAATATGGATGGAACTGCTCTTTACACAGCTATTGCATCAATATTTATTGCTAATGTTTATGGAATAGATTTAACATTTACAGATGAAATACTTATTTTTATAACTGCTACACTTGCTTCTATAGGCGCAGCTGCAATACCTAGTGCAGGATTAATAACAATGACACTTATTTTTTCTACTGTAGGTATACCTATAGAAGGTATAAGTCTTATAATTGTAGTTGATAGATTTTTAGATATGTTTAGAACAGCAACTAATGTTTGGGGAGATTTAATAGGGGCAAAATTAATAAGCAGATATATTAATTAGTTCTTATATATATAGGTTCTAGCTGGAAAGGATTTCCTATTAAATTTTCTTGAATTGCTAATAAAGCACCATTTATAGCTAGAGAATCTTTTATTTGTATACAGTTTTCAAAATTTAGATTTTTAACTATACAAATATCATAGTTTTTAATATATTCTTCTAATTTTTTTTGTTTCATTAAAAAGATTTCTGAGGCTTTATTTTTCTCAAAAGTTTTTACATAAGCTTCATTTTTTCCAGCATTTATGGCAGTTAAGATTTTAACATTACAACTTTTATATGAATAACACATTGCATCAAGAGAAGTATAAGCATATAAAGGAATATTTAAAGCATAAGCTAAAATTTTAGCTGTAGTTATTCCAACTCTAAGCCCTGTATATCCACCGGGACCTTTATTTATAACAACTGAAGTTATTTCTTTTTTAGATATTTCAAACTTTTTTAGTAATAAATCTAGTTCATAAATAATTGTTTCTGAAAATGGTTTATATTGTCTATATTCAACGCAAAATTTTATATTTTTATCTTTATCTAATAAACATATTCCTAAAATATCTGAAAAAGTATCTATTGATAAAATCATATTAATATTTGTATTTTAAAAGTTTATAAAATTTAAAGAGACAATTTATTATACCGAAAATAATTTAAAGTAAATGAGGGAACACGGTGGATAAGGAAAAATTTAAACAACTTGTTTATAAATATTTAAAAGAGGGAGAACTAGAAAAATTGGAAAATCTTATGATGGAGGAAGAAATGCAAAAACATGAAAAAATTGAAATTTTGAAAATATTAGTAGAAAAGGGGGAGTATAAAATAGATATAGAAAAGTTAGTTGATAAAATGCTACAAAAGTTCAAGCTAGAAAATGAAGATTAGAAAGAAAATTTATAAATTTTTTCAAAAGATTTCTTTATTTTCAAAACTGATTCTTCAACTTCTTCCAAAGAATTAAAAACCCCAAAAGAAACTCTGATAGCTTTTAAAGCTTCTTCTTCTGAGTATCCATAGGCTAATAATACATGGGAAGGAGTTGGAGTTCCTGAAGAACAAGCAGAACCAGATGATAAATATACTCCTTGTCTACCTAAAGAAATAACTAAACTTTGGGCATCAACTTTAGGAAAGATTAAACAACTTATGCTGTTTGCTCTTTCTACTTTTTCACTTACAATTTTTATATCAGGTATTTCCTCTTTTATTCTTGTTTCAAAAGTTTCTTTTAATTGTTTTAAATTTTTTTTGTATTCTTCTTTATTTTTATCCCAAATTTCAATAGCCTTGCCTATAGCAAGTATTCCTATTACATTTTGAGTTCCACTTCTAAATCCATTTTCTTGACCCCCACCATGAATAAGAGGAGATAAATCTTTTTTCTTTACAAGTAGCCCTATACCTTTTATGGAATTTATTTTATGTCCAGAAACACTATAAAAATCTATATCTTGAAAATCTATATCTTCTTTTATAAACGATTGAACTGTATCAGAGAATAAAGGAATTTCATGTTCCTTCAAAATTTTGGAAATTTCTTTTATATCTTGCTTTACTCCAGTCTCATTATTTGTATGTATAATACAAGCTAAAGCTGTTTCTTTAGATAAGCTTTTTTTTAGATAATCTAAATCTATTTTTCCATTTTCATCTACTTTAAGAAATTTTATTTTAATCCCTTTTTTTGCTAAATATTTTGCTACATTTAAGACAGATTTATGTTCTATAGAAGATATTAAAATTTCTCTTTTTTTTGTTTTTTCTATATACCCTTTTATTATTGTGTTATTAGATTCTGTTGCTCCAGAGGTAAATATTATATTTTCCGTAGACTCATTTATTATATTTGCAATATTTTGTCTTACCTTTTCTATTTCATTTTTAACCTTTTGACCTAATTTATGTATAGAGTTTGGATTAGCATAAAAATTTCTAGTCCAGACAGGTAATTGTTTTATAACTTCTTCAAATACAGGAGTTGTTGAAGCGTTATCTAAATAAATATCCATTTAATCACCTTAAATGAAAATTTTTCTATATTCTAACATTGAAAAAAGCAACTTAAATGATAAAATATTTCCTATGAAAAATCTAAAACCAGAAGAGGAAGTTTAAGGAATAACTTTCATTCAACCAATGGAAAACGATAGTAAACCCCCGCCACTTGTCCAGATAAGAGGTTTGTCAAAAAAATATCTTATTAGAAAGTCTTTGTTTAACAAAGAGTATTTTTATGCAGTAAATAACGTATCTTTTAATCTTCAAAAATCTTCAATTGTTGGACTTGTTGGAGAGTCTGGAAGTGGAAAATCAACAATAGGAAGGTTAGTTTTAAAGCTTATACAAAAAGATGCAGGGCAAATTTTATTTGATGGGAAGGATATTTATAGTTTTACAAAAGAAGAAGAAAAAATCTTTAGAAGAGAAACTTCAATAATTTTTCAAGACCCGAGAACTTCATTAAATCCAAGATGGAAAATAAAAGATATAGTAGAAGAACCTTTAGTAGTGCATAATTTTCCAAAAAAAGAAAGAAAACAACTTGTAGAAAAAGCAATAATAGATGCAGGATTGGATACAACATTTTTAGAAAAATATCCTTCAGAACTTTCAGGAGGACAAAGACAAAGAGTTGCAATAGCCAGAGCTATAGTTTTATCTCCTAAATTTATAGTTGCAGATGAACCTACTTCTGCTTTAGATGTTAGTATTCAACTTCAAATAGTAAACCTAATTAAAAAATTAAAAGAAGAAAAAAATATAGCATTTTTATTTATTTCCCACGATATAAATTTAGTTGGAATTTTATGTGATTATGTGGTTGTTTTATACAGAGGAGAAATAGTGGAAAAAGGAGATAAAAAATCAGTTTTAAAAAGCCCTAAACATCCTTATACAAAGCTTCTTATTGCAAGCATTCCGCCAAAATCTCCAAAACAAAGGAAAAATTTTAAGGAAATTCCAGAAGTTTCTAGAGAAGATATAAAAGGAGCTTGCGTTTTTTATCATAGATGCCCTTATGCAGAAGATATTTGTAAGCAAAAGCCTACCGTTAAAATCTTAAAAAATCAGGAGGTGTATTGCCACTTTGTTTGATACAGAATTTTTTATAAATTTTGCAATTGTATTTTTACTACTTTTTGTTTCTGCATTTTTTGCAGGAATTGAGTCTTCATTTTTTTCTATGGACTGGCTCAAAATAAAAAGGCTTGCCCAAAATGGAAACAAATCAGCAAAAATAGCAAACCTGCTTAGAAGCCGTCCAAAGGAACTTGTTATAACATTTTTAATAGGAAATGAGCTTGTAAATATTACAGCTTCAGCAATAACGACAGCAACAATTATTAAATATTTTGGAGAAGAGTATGTATTTATAGCAGTTATAATTATGACAATTTTAATTCTTACTTTTGGAGAAATAACACCTAAAACATATGCAGGGTATTTTCCAGAAAAATATGCTTTATTTGCAGCACGACCTTTTTATACATTTTATATAATTGCAACACCTTTTAGATTTATCTTAATAAAAATTGCTGAATATATTTTGAAAAAATTAGGTTTAGAACTTCCAGTGGAAAGTCATAAAATTTCAGAAGAAGATGTTAAAACAATAGTTTCAATAGGAACCGAAAAAAATATGTTTACCAAAGAAGAAAAAGAAATAATAGAAGCTGCATTAGAACTTCATGAAGTTTCAGTAAGTGAAGTAATGACTCCAAGAAGGGATATTGTTGCTTTAGAGAAGAATATAACAGTTTCTCAGGCTTTGGGAAAATTAAAAGAAAAAGAATTTAGTAGAGTTCCTGTCTATGAAGATAATTTAGATAATATAGTTGGTATTTTGTATTTAAAAGATATAATTTTCCTAAAATTTGAAGGGAAAGATGAGCCTATTTCTAAATATCTAAAAAAAGCATTTTTCGTTCCAGAATTTACGCCTCTTTTAAATGTTATGAGAGATTTTGAAAAAAGCAAAAGCCACATGGCTATAGTTATAGATGAACATGGAACAGTAGTTGGACTGGTGACATTTCAGGATATTTTAGATTTCTTAGTTGGAGATTTACCAGAAGACAGGAATACTAAAGAAAATAATATAATTCAGCTTTCAAAAAATAAATGGAGAATATCAGGAAAAGCAGAAATAGAAGAAGTTGCAGAAAAGTTAAATATTAAACTCCCTGAAGATTATGATTTTGATACAATGGGAGGCTTTATTTTATCGTTAATGAAAAAAATTCCTAAAGAAAATGAAGAAATTATATATGGAAATTTCAAATTTATTATTGAAAAGGTAGAAAATAATAGAATTGTTAGTGTTTTAGCCATAAAACTAACAGAGGTAAGCAAATGATTTCTTATATAATAGCTATTTTCTTCTTTTTAATTTTAGAAGCTTTCTTTTCAGGTTCAGAAATAGCCCTTTTTTCTGTTAATAGAGCAAAATTAAAATATCTAGCAAAAAATAAAGATGCAAGAGCAAAAAAACTTTATGAAAAACTTCAAAAACATTTTGATTACTATATAGCAACTACATTAATTGGAACTACTTTAAGTATTGTTGCTATAACTGCCATTTATGTAAATTTTCTTATGGAATTTGCAATTTATTTACCAGCTTTAAAAGGAAAAGAAGAAATATTTGCAGAGAGTATTATCGTTTTAACTCTCTTATTTGGAGAAATTCTACCAAAAAGTATATTCCAACATTTTGCAGAAAAATTAGTTTATTTTATAGTTCCAGCTTTAGATTTTTTTAGGAAACTGTTATATCCATTAATTTTGCTTGCAAATTTAATAACAAAAATAGTTTTTTTTGTATTTAAATTACAACCAAGGAAAGATAAAATCTTATCACGAGAAGAACTCCTTGATGCTCTTTTAATGGATAGTGAAGGTATAGAAGAAGTAGAAAAGAAAATAATCGCAAATGTTTTAATTTTTAAAGAAAGAAGGCTTGGAGAAATTGTTGTTCCTTTATCTGATGTTGTTGCAGTTGATGAGAATGAGAAAATAAAAGATATAGTATCTGTATTTAAAACTTCAGGTTTTTCTAGAATACCAGTATATGCAAAAAGGATTGATGAAATAGTTGGAGTTATAAGAGCCTATGATTTAGCAGATGTAAAACCAGATGAACCAGTTAAAAATTTCGCCAAAAGTATTAGATATTTAAACGAGTTTACTAGCCTTCCAAATGTTTTAAAAGGGTTTAAAAAATTCAAAGACCATATGGCAGTTGTTGTTGATGAGAGAGGAGCAACAATGGGTATTATTACCCTTGAAGATGTATTAGAGGAAATAGTTGGAGAAATTGGAGATGAATATACAAAAAAAGAAAAGAAAATGATTAAAAGAACTTTTAAAGACAAAATAGTAGTTGACGGAAGGATTGAGATAAAAGAAATAGAAACACTTGTTGGTGAGAAATTTCCAAAGGGTCCTTATGAAACCCTTGGAGGTTTTATAGTTTATTATCTTGGTAGAATGCCCATGGTAAGTGAAGAAATCTATTACAATAACTTAAAATTTACAATTCTACAAACAAATAAGAGAAGAATTCAGGAAGTTTTAATAGAAAAGGTGGAAAATTCTGGAAAAGTAGAGTAAATTTAACTTATTATGAAGTTAATAATAAGTTTAGCCTTAATTATTAGCTTAGTGGGGGTTGTATATTATTTTTTAAATAAAAATAAATTGTTTATAACTCCAAGAAAAGCTGTTTATTACAAAGCAAATCCCAAAAATTCTCCTAATTACATAAAAGCTAAATATCCAGATGTTGTTCCTAATTACTATAAAGCCAATCCTATAAACGCTCCGAACTATATTAACCCATCGTATAATCCACCATCAAATTACATAAAGGCTCCTACTATAAAATCAAAATCTAGATCAAAAAAACAAGCTACTATAGAAGCAATTCAGTCTGGTTTTGGAAAGTAAGTTAATATCTATTTGTTTTAACTTCTTTTATTCCAGAAAAATTAGAAAGAACATATATATTAAAGTGTTTTATATTCTTACCTCTATATTCTACATTGTATTCTGCCTTTAAAACGACTTTAGAAAATCCATCTCTAACAAATTTTTGTATATTAACTCCTGTTATATAAATGCCTGTTTTTCCAAAATTTTTCTCACTATTTATATTTTCCCAATAGTCAAACTGATTTTTTCTCCTTCCTGTGTTTATACAGTAAACAAATGGATGAGATTTTAAATAAAATATAAGCTCAGAGCTTATAAAATAATCATCTGAAAATAAAAAAGCATCTGGATAATTTTTCCTAATTTCTTCAACTTTTTTTGCTAACCCTTTCCAACCAACTAATTTTTTGGTAGGGTCTTTTTCAGGAGGTAAAAATTTTCCAAGACCTACTTTATCAAGTAAGGGAGTATAAAACAAAAATACTATACTCACAATAGATATAAAAGACAAAATTACATACTGTTTGAATTTTCTATATTTATATACATAAAAAGCAACTAGTATATATAATGTGAAATAAGCAAAAGCAGGCCAATTTTCATATACCCTATGTTTTAGTGAAATGAGTATAAAGAATAAAAATACAAAAGCAGGAAATGAAAGTAAAAATGCTATATTTTTGTCTTTTATATCTTTAAAACCTTTTACTATTGCAAACACAAAAAAGGGAAATAAAAATATAGAATTTATTGCTATTTGGGATAATACATAATCTCCTAAATGTTTTAAACTTTTTTTTATATCAAAATAATTATTTCCACCTGACAAATAAAATAGATGTTTTAAGGTAGCAAATTCGTTATTAATATTCCATATAATTAAAGGAATTAATCCTATTAAAATAGAAATACCAAAAGAAAAGTAAAAAACCGTGTTTTTTAATAAGTCCTTTTTATAAAGATAAATAAGCAATAAAAACACGGGATATATTATTATAAAAACTTGTTTAGATAATAAGGCTAAACCTGAAAATATTCCCCATAAAATTAGATGCTTTTTTTCATTTAAGAATAACACTTTGTAAAAAAAATAGAGGGAAATCACATAAAAAAGCATTAAAACAGTATCAGTTAAAAATAAAATAGACATTAAATTGTAAGAAACTAATGGAATTAAAGAAAAAGCAGAAAAAACTGCAATTTTTTCATCTTTAAATATTTTTTTTGTGAAAAAATACATAAATATAAATAAAAAAGAAGCAATTAAAACTGCATTTATTCTTACTCCTAACTCGGTATCACCAAAAATTGAAGTAGATATATAATTAAAGTAGGCAATCATTGGTGGTTTAGAGTAATAATATACATCTAAAAATTTAGACCACACCCAGTATTGGGCTTCTTCTGGGGATAAATCTATATGCCCAAATAAGATGTAAATTATTTTTATTATAGCCAGTAATATAGCTATAGTGAAAATCTTTTTCATTGTGTATGTCCTCTTAGTTCTTTGAGTATTTTATGAGATAATAGTATTGATGCTGTTTTATCTAGGTAATCATTGGAATTTCCACATTTTGGGGAATATATGCATGACGGGCAACCTGCAGAGCATTTACATTTTGATATATTTATGTAAACACTTTCCATCATTTTGTCTAATTTGTTAAATCCAATTTCAGAATATCCAACTCCCCCTTCGTATCCATCATAGATATAAATCGTTGGGTTTTGCGTAGAAACATCATAAGGAGTGGACATACCGCCAATATCCCATCTATCATTCATTGCAAATAATGGATATATACCTATTAATGCATGCTCTACTCCATGTAAAGCTCCTAAAAATGCTTGTTTTCTCTCTTTTATTCTTTTTATAATATCATTAAAAATTTGTTTATCCTTTTCACTCAATTTTTGTATAAATGCATTTGTTGCCTTTAAAAACATTTCAAAATCATCTGGATTACCTGTTTCTTTAAATGAATTTAAATTTTCAAAAGCAATGTCTTCATAAACAAAAAATCCCGGATTTTCTAGAGATTTTTCTTTTAAAAAGTTTTTAAGTATTCTTATATTAAACAGCCAGTTTTTTCTTAAGATATCACTTTCCCAAGATTGTGGCATAGAAAACCAAAAAGCAACTGTTTCAAAGTTCCTTTCTAAAATCTCTTTTTCTGGAAAAAAGTGCTCATTAAGCTTTAAATCCCTATCTAAATCTCTAACAAAATAACCTAAAACCCTAGACCTAACGCTTACTATACCTTTGTAAATCATAATATTATTTATCTTTTTGCTTTCTGAAATTTCTATTACATCTATAAAAGTTTCTTTTAAGGGCTCTGTAATAAATGAAGTTTCTGTTTTTTCTACATAAACAGTTTGTTTATTAAAATCTATCTTTTCTACGATAAACTTTTCACCGTTATGTAAATAAATTGCTCCTGGATGAGCTTCATAAATTAAAATATCCTCAGAAATATCGCCTATCACTTTATCTTTTTTTGCATCAACGATTTTAAAGCTATTTCCAGCAGAACGGATACTAAATGGTGAAGGTTTTGATGCAAAAAGCTTATTATTTGAAAATTTTAATTTTTTCTCCTTGTATAACTGTCTTGCTACTTCTTTTTCTTCTTCTGACAACTCTTTTATTTTTATTGGAATTTCATAAGCTATTAGAGGAATATGTTTTTTTAGAATATACTTATTTTTAGGATTTATTACTGGTTCTTCCATCTGTCTTTTAAAGATTTCTTCAGGATTTTTTACAAAGTATTGGTCTAATGCATTTCTTTTTGGAATTAGTATATTATAAGCAGGTTTATCTCTTCTTCCTGCTCTACCAAATCTTTGCCAAAGTTGGGCTAATGTTCCGGGATAGCCTATTAATATACAGCTTTCTAAATCTCCTATATCAATCCCCATTTCTAATGCACTTGTAGATATTACAGCTAAAATATTTCTCGTTATAATTTTGAATTCAATATCCCTTCTTTCTTTTGAAGTGTATCCAGACCTATAAGGACTTACTTTGCCTATTAGCTCTTCTTTACCTTTGTTTTTTAAAACATCTTTTACCCTTAAAGACAAAATTTCTGCTTCTTTTCTTGAATCTACAAAAACTATAGTAGAAATATCGTTAATAACATTGTTTGCTATTAAACCGGCTATTTCTAAGGATTTTAGGTTTTTCAGGATTTGAACTACTTTTTTTGGAGAAGACGCACCAGATTTTGATATTTCAATAACTGGTTCACTAATTAAATTAGAAACAAATTTAGATGGATTGTGTATTGTTGCAGAATTTGTAATAAAAGTAGGTTTTTCTGATTTGTAGTAAGAAACAATTCTTTTTAATCTTTTTATTATATTTGCTATATGAGAACCGATTACTCCTCTATAGGTATGAACTTCATCAATGACTATAAATTCTAAATCTTCAAAAAAAGAAGCCCATTTGTAATGGAAAGGCAATATTCCAATATTCAACATATCAGGGGTAGTAATTAGAAAATTGGGAGGATTGTTTCTAATCTCTATTCTTTTTTCTTTTGGAGTATCTCCATCATATACCTCAACAGTTATATTTATACCAAGTTCTAAAACAAGTTCTTTTATCTTTGCATACTGGTCTTGTGCTAATGCTTTAAGAGGAAATAAAACTAATGCTTTTGTATAAGGATTAGCTTGAAACCTTTCTAAAACAGAAAGTATATAAATATAAGATTTACCAGATGCTGTTGGAGTTGTAATAACCACATTGTTTTTTAGAAATATTTGTCTTATAGCATCTGCTTGATGAGAGTATAATCTTATATTTTTCTCTTTTAGAAATTTAGTAATTTTTTCATTTTTAAATGGAAAATCTTTATATATAGCTTTCTGCGGGGGAATTTCCTTTTCATATACAATTTTTTGGGATATATCTAAAATCGCCATAAAACTAAGGTATTTTAAAGTAGATTTTTTTCAACTATATCTTTTAGCTCTTTGTATATTTTTTCACCACCGGCTATTACATTTCCATCTAAAACAAAATTTCCTTCAAAATTTGTATATATTCCTCCTGCTTCTTTTACAAGCAAAGCTCCAGCAGCTATATCCCATATAGACAGTTTCATTTCAAAAAAACCATCAAAAACTCCTTCTGCCGTGTAGGCTAAATCCACTGCAGCAGCTCCAGGTCTTCTAACAGCAGAAAATCTTATCATTGCTTCCCTAAATGCCTTTAAATACATATCTATTTCTTCAATATGTCTAAAAGGAAAACCAGTGGCTATTATAGCAAGTTCCCTACTTCTATTTGAAACAAAAATCTTATTTCCATTCATAAAAGCACCATTACTTTTACTAGCCCAATACAATTTATCTAACATGGGAATGTATATAGCTCCTACTAAAATCTCATCTTTTTCTCTATCCATTAAAGCAACAGAAACAGCAAATATCTCAAATCCATTGATATAGTTCTTTGTCCCATCTAAAGGGTCAACTATCCAAATTAAAGAGCTGTTTTTATCACCTAATATTCCATCTTCTTCACCTAAAAAAGCATGGTTTGGATATTTAGATAAAATAAAATCTCTAATTCTCTCTTCTGATGTTTTATCAACATATGTGACAAAATCTTTTCTACCTTTTTCTTCTATATCTTTAGATTTTATATGTTTAAAGTTTTCCTTTAATATTTGACCGCCAACAATAGCAGCTTCTTTAGCAGTTTGTAAAAATTCTTTCATCTAGTTTTCCTTTTTTGTTATTGCAGTTAAGCAAGGTAGCATTTTACCTTCTAATAACTCAAGAAAAGCCCCTCCACCAGTAGAAATGTAGCTAATTTCATCTACAACTCCTGCTTTGTGAATTGCATAATCTGTATCTCCACCTCCAGCAATTGATAAAGCAGGAGAATTTGCTATTGCATGAGCAAGTTCAAATGTTCCCCTTTTGAATTTTTCAAGTTCAAAAACTCCCATAGGACCATTCCAAACTATTGTTTGAGCATCTTTGAGAATTTCTTTTATTAAAACCACAGATGCATGACCTATATCTAATCCCATCCATCCTTCTGGTATTTCTTGCCAAGGAACCTCTATTACTGGAGTTTGTTCTGAAACTGCTTGTCCGCATATAAAATCAACAGGAAGATAAAGTTTAACTTTTAACTTTTTTGCTTGCTCTATTATATTTAAGGCTTCTTCTTGCATATCATCTTCAACCAGTGAACTTCCAACAGGATATCCAAGGGCTTTAATAAATGTAAAAGCCATAGCTCCACCAATAAACATTTTATCTACTCTTTCAACGAGATGTTTCAAAACTCCAAGCTTTGATGAAACTTTTGAACCACCAATAAATGCAATAACTGGTCTTTGAGGATTTAAAAGGGCTTTTTCAAAGAATTTTAGCTCTCTTTCAAGTAAAAATCCCATAACAACAGGTTGTATAAAATCTTTTATTCCATACATTGAAGCATGTTTTCTATGGCAAGTTCCAAATGCATCTATTACATAAATATCTGCTAAACTTGCAAGTTTTTTTGCAAATTCAGGGTCATTTTGTTCTTCTCCTTGATGAAATCTCAAATTTTCAAGAAGTAAAACCTCACCTTCTTTCATAGAATTAACCATTTTTTCAACGTCTTCTCCAACACAATCAGGGGTAAATTTAACTTCTTTATCAAGAAGTCTTTCTAATCTCTTTGCTACTGGATAAAGTGAATATTCAGGTTTTCTTTCTCCTTTAGGTCTTCCAAGGTGAGAGGCAAGTATTACTTTTGCATTTCTATCTATCAAATAGTTTATTGTTGGAATAGTTTCTCTAATTCTTATATCATCAACAATAGCTCCGTGTTCATCTATTGGAACATTATAATCAACTCTAACAAAAACCCTTTTACCTGAAACATCAACCTCTTCTAAGCTTAAGAAATTATCAAACATTAAAGCCCTCCTGTAAAAGTTAAGAATTATAACTATGATAAAGCATTTTGGATTTAAATTGAAGGTAGTAATTGATAATCTTCTTTTAATATCTGATAATCCATAATTTTTATAGCGTGAACTACTCTCCAATAAATTGAAGAGCTTCCTGCTTCATATTATCATTTTAACTATGCTAT
>DTZN01000244.1 GCA_012961365.1 Hydrogenothermaceae bacterium | reverse complement strand
GGAACCATATCATCGCCGTGTCCACCGATAACATAAGCATTTATATTTCTAACAGATACACCAAGTTCCATAGATAAGAAAGATTTAAATCTTGCAGTATCTAAAACACCAGCCATTCCAAAAACTTTATTTTTTTCAAATCCAGTTAATTTAAATGCAGCATAAGTCATTACATCAACAGGATTAGAAACAACAATAACAATCGCATTTGGAGCATATTTAGCAATTCTTTCTGATATAACTCTAATAATTCCTACATTTTTTGATAATAAATCATCTCTACTCATTCCCGGTCTTCTAGGAAAACCAGCTGTAACTACAACAATATCTGAACCTTCTAAAGGTTCGTATCCATTTCCTTCTGGAGTTACGGTAAATCCTTCTACTTCTACATCACTATGTAAAGAAGTTGCCATCTGTTTTATATCTAATGCTTTTCCTTTTACAACTTCAAAAACTTTATCTTCTGTTTTTTTTGCAAGGTCAAACATTCTTATATTTGCTATACCTTTTATAGCTAATATATTGGCTACGTGTTCCCCTACATTCCCTGCCCCTACTATAGAAACAACAGGTCTATTTTGCTTTGACATTTGAAACCTCCATTGGTTTTAATCATAATCGATTAAGCTTAATTTAGTCTATAATGTGAGTATAAATTTGTCAAACAGCGTTTGATTTTAAGCTTTTGAAGATAGGAGGATAAAATGAAAGCTATAAAATTAAATAGAGGAAAAATAAAAGTTTATGGAAAAAATCCAAACTTGCTATAAAAGGGATTGCAGAAGAACATAAAGCTTTTTTACATAATCTACTTACAAACGATATAAATAACCTACAACCATTTAAACTAAACTATAATCTTAGACTAAAAGGAAACGGACATCCTATAGATGAATTTTTTGTTTTTAACCTTGGAGATTACTTTTTACTTGATACAAATGCAAACTCCCAAAAAATAATAGAAGAATTTTCAAAACTAAAACTTTCTATGCAGGTATTTTTTGAAGATTTAACTCAAAATTTAGAGCATATTTATATTTTTGGGGAAAACAGCAGTAATTTTATAAAAGAAAAGTTTAATTTAGAAATAAATCCATTTGAGTTTAAATATAAAGACAATGTTTTAATTGCTAAAAATTTTCTAAGAGTTGGAGAAGAAGGATACGATATCATTGCTTATTCTGAAGATATAAAAAAATTAGTGAATGAATTAAATTTTATTTCTGAAGAAGAATTTGAATATATTAGAGTCAAAAACTGTATTCCCAAAATTGGTAAAGAATTAAAAGATGGATACTTGCCTTTAGAAACACCTATATACAAGTATGCAATTAATTTTAATAAAGGTTGTTATGTAGGACAAGAAGCAATAGCAAGGGTTTATTTTAGAGGCAAAACTCCAAGAACTCTTGTAAAATTTGAAAACATAGATAATATTCAAGAAGGGGAAAAGGTAGTTTTAAATAATAAAAAAATAGGAGAAATAACTTCTGTTTGTAAAGATTTGTCCCTTGGATATTTACTTAGAACATTTATAAAAGAAAAGCAAGAAATAAATACTAAGCAAGGAAAAAAATTAAAAATCATTGGCGAATGTAGTATAGATGAAAAAAACACTTGAAAAATATAAATCTTTAGAAAAAAGGAACTTAAATCTATTAAAAAAAGAACTTCAGGAGCTGCAACAAAAAATAGAAGATATTGAATATCAAATAAAAAATTTAAATGAAAATCTTTTGTCATTTGATTATAGAAAATTTCAATATATTTTTGAGTTTCATCTGGCAAATAGTTATATAAATAATCTTAGAAACAAAATCCAAGAATTAAACAATGAATTAAGAAAACTTTATAAGCAAGAAGAAGACTTAAAATCTAAAATAGTTGAGCTAAATGCAAAAATCAAGGCAGTCGAAAAATATACGGAAAAGCTAGAGGAAGAAAAGTTAAAAGAAATTTTAAAAAAAGAGGGTGCAATTATTGATGAGATTTTTAGTCGTAAGTTTAATGATAATTAGTTTATCAGTTTTTGGACAAACTGAAAAAAAAGAGATAGAGCAGGAAATTCAAAAGCTACAAAAACTAAGGGATGAAATAAAACAATTAATACAAAAGAATGAAAGAATTTTGGAAGAAATAAAGAAACAAAGAGAAGAATTAGCAAAAGAAAAACAGCAATTAGAGAAACTAAAAAAAGAAATCATAGATGAAAGATATAAAAAATTAGCAAAAGTATTTGAAAAAATGGAGCCAGAGCTTGCAGGGGAAAAGATTTCTAATATGGAAGACCCAAAAAAAGCAGCTTACATTATATATAATATGAAAGAAAGCAAAGCAGGTGCAGTATTAGACAATACAAGCCCTGATATGGTAAATCAAATAGTTCAAATACTTACACAGTTAAAGAAAAAAGAAAAAAACTAGCTTAATCAATCCATCTTTTTGTAATATTTTCATAACTATCAATTCTTCTATCTCTAAAAAATGGCCATATTTTTCTAAATTCTTCTATTAATTTTAAATCTATAGGTTGCACAATAACTTCTTCTTTGTTTATAGAAGCTTTCTTTAAAATTTCTCCATATGGGTTTGCAATAAAAGATTGTCCCCAAAATTCTATACCTTCATTTCCATCTGGTGATGGCTCAAAACCTGTTCTATTAGCTACTGCAACATAACAACCATTTGCAACTGCATGTCCCCGTTGAACAGTTTCCCAAGCAGTATATTGGGATTTTCCGTATTCTTTTTTTTCAGAAGGTAGCCAGCCTATAGCGGTAGGATAAAATATAATGTCAGCACCTTTTAATACAGTTAATCTTATAGCTTCTGGGTACCACTGGTCCCAGCATATTAAAGTTCCAATATTAGCATATTTAGTTTTAAAAACCTTATATCCTAAATCTCCGGGGGTAAAATAGAATTTCTCATAAAAATGTGGGTCATCAGGAATATGCATTTTCCTATATATACCCAAAAAACTTCCATCTGCATCTAAAATAACAGCAGTATTGTGATAGAGCCCTTTAGCCCTTTTTTCAAATAAAGATGCTATTATTACAACTTTTTTTTCTTTTGCTATATTAGACAAAATTTTTATAGTTTTATTATTTTCATTAATCTCTTCTGCTAAATTAAAATAATCACAATTTTCAATTTGACAAAAATATGAGGTTAGGAATAGTTCCTGCGTACAAATAATTTGTGCATTATTTTTTACAGCTTCATCTATCATAGAAATTGTTTTATCTAAATTTTCTTTTTTTGTTTTTTCGGCTTTCATTTGTAATAAAGCAATATTAACTTCCATTTACTTTCCTCTTTTTGATTTAAAAAATTCTTTTAGTATTATAGATGCTTCTTCAACAGGAATAAACTCATAACTTACTTTAAATGGAAGTTTACTATCATCTAATATATTGTATTGACTAATTATTGCCCCTTCTTTTTCATTTTTTGCTAAAAAATAAACCTTTTTTATTCTAGACTGCAGGATAGCTCCAACACACATTAAACAAGGTTCTAAAGATATCCAAATCTCACAATCATCAAGTCGCCAGTTTTTTAATTTTTTTGTAGCTTTTTGTATAGTATCAATTTCTGCATGTAAAATTGCATTATTTTTAGTTATTCTTTGATTATGTCCCTTAGCGATAATTTCACCATTTTTAGATATTACAGCTCCAACTGGAACTTCATCTTTTTTGTATGCTTTTTTTGCTTCTTCTAAGACTTCTTTTATTAAATTATTTTGATAGTTTTTCATAAACTTCTTTTAATTTTTCTACTAGTTTATCTATATTTTCCTTTGTAGCAGCAGAAACGGCTATAAATTCGTAACCCCTTTTATTAAATTCTTCCTTTAATGTATCCAAATAAGACCTGTAAGATAAGATATCAATTTTATTTCCAACAACAATTTGAGGTTTTTCAAGGAGTGTTTTGCTATATGAACTTAATTCCTTATTTATAGCTTCAAAGGCTTCTATAGGTTGTCTTTCTCTAAAATCTGAAACATCTATAACATGAAGTAAAAATTTAGTCCTTTCTATATGCCTTAAAAATTCATGTCCAAGACCTGCCCCTCTAGATGCTCCTTCAATTAGTCCAGGAATATCTGCCAAAACTAAAGATTTTCCTATATCAAGTTGTAAAACTCCAAGCACAGGAGATAATGTAGTAAATGGATAATCTGCTATTTTTGGTCTTGCATGAGATAAAACAGATATTAATGTAGATTTACCAGCATTTGGAAAACCGATTATTCCAACATCAGCAATTAATTTAAGCTCTAATTCTATCCATTTTTCTTCTCCTTTTTCTCCTTCTTCTGCATAATCTGGAGCTTGATTTGTGGAACTTTTAAACATTGCATTACCTTTTCCCCCTTTACCACCTTTTGCTACAACTACTTTTTGCCCTTCCTTTGTTAAATCTGCAATTAATTCTCCAGTTTCTGCATCTTTGATAACTGTTCCCACGGGAACTTTTAATATTAAATCAGGAGCATTTTTACCATGTTTATTTGAACCTGAACCATGTTGTCCTCTTTC
>DTZN01000243.1 GCA_012961365.1 Hydrogenothermaceae bacterium | reverse complement strand
TTAAAAATGCTCACCTCACAGCCCTCAAGTACAACTTTTTACTTAAAATAATTGGTAGATTTTACCATCTATTTTATTTTCTAATACTTTCAGTTCTTCAGCAAGGAACATTATACTTTTAACGTACTATCATTTAAATATTAAAACATTAAAAATAATATCGCTAGTCCAGTTCTAGTATTCATGGCTAATGTCGTAAAAAATGGGAATATAAACATAAAAAGGCATGAACTTAAAAACCCAATCTTGCTGTTAGTCTGTCTTTTATATATTAAGTATAAAGCTACTGGTGTAAGAGAAAATATAAGAGGATGTACTATTTTAAACTCCCAAATTAAGCTCATTTCTAGGAGGATAGAAAAGATTGGATGAAGTATAACAATTCTTAGCATTGAGTTAAGATTATAAACATTAGAAGATGATAACGAACTACCAGTAGGATCCCATATACCATAATTTAACACAAGTTTGGAACAATGATATTCACAAGTTGCATCACCACCATTTGGAACTACAGTAGAAACTAAAGATGTCTGAAATAACAGGGAGATGGAAATAACCCATAGTATGGCAGGATAGAAATCTTCTGGAAATTTGAGTATAGCTAAAATCGGTACTATAGAGAGAATAGCAAACATAAAAAGTAATATAACGTTGCTATTATAATATGTCAGAAAATATGTACCAAAGATACTAAGGATGGGTAACAATATTATCAAAAGATAAGACTTTCTTAAGTTTATCTCAAACCATTTCGTAAAGAGTTCCCCTCTTATAAAATATAATCCCCACAAAACAAGATTACAAACACCTATGGTTACTATTAACGGTAGTTCCGAAATAGGTTTTGAAATACCAAAAATTGGGTAAATACTATTTATAATTAATCCAACAATCATTAGGAATGAATTACTTAATCCAACAGAGTATAGGACTATTTCTGTAATGCTTAATTTATTTAACAACTTGAGGATACTAATTACAAGAATTCCTGGAACAAATGTTAGATATATAAAGAGAATCAGTTGTCTAAGAAGAAAGAGATCTATCCCTAACTTATCCAACCCTATTATTCCCAATGTTGCTAGTTGAATAACTAAAGTAAAAATTAAAGTTCTTTTTCTATCAATCTTAAATTTAATTTTCATCATTTATCAACTCCATATAAACTTTTTCTGTCTCTTTAGCTATCTTATCCCAAGAAAAGTTTATAGCTTTTTTCTTTGCATTATTACCTAGCTTTCTCCTAACATCTTTATTTTCCAATAAATATAAAATCTTATTAGCTAGATCTCTTTCATCTCCTCTTCTGGCAAATAATCCATTAAAGTTCTCCTCAACTATACATTTAAATGTGTTTAAATCACTAGTAATCAAAGGTAGTCCAGATGCAGATGCCTCTAGAAGTGTTAATGGAAAAACTTCTGTTTTTATTATTGAAGGCAAAACAAATATGTCTGATGCCTTATAGTAAAAGGGTTTTAAACGTTCTTCTATAAACCCAGTAAACATGACGTTGTCTTTAATTT
>DTZN01000242.1 GCA_012961365.1 Hydrogenothermaceae bacterium | reverse complement strand
TTGTTCCAAAACCTTCAAATACGTTAGATTTAGATGCTGTTGCTAATGAGTTAATAAATAAAACTAATGAGATAATGAGAACTCCCCCAAATATTATACGTCTTCACCTATTACAACGACTTTTTTTGCAGACAAAATATCTTTAAATGTTGGGAGTTTATACTCTTCTTGTGTTTGCTCTTTAAAACCTGCTATAGTAGGTAATAAATCTATAGTTATAACTGAAGATGTTTTTATATCTGTTTTTTCTACTAATTTATTTATAGTTTCAAAAGTTTCTATAGTTGAATATGGACTGGATATATAAGCGGTTTCAGCAGGATTTTCGTTTATAATTTGAACTAACTTTTCTACAACTTCATTTAAAGATTTATTTTCTCCATTTATTTTTGCACCTTTTAGTCTACTAGTTTCATAACAATCATATCCTAAATAAGCACCACTACATACTTGTAGGTCTGCTGTTGAACGAATTCTGTATATTTTTTGAGTTTTTTCATCGTAATCTATAGCAACAGGACAATTCATAGAACAAAAACCGCAATAGCTAATCCTTTCTTTTAATAACCAAGGTCTTGCATTAAACTTGAAAGGTTTAAATAAAATAGCCCCAACAGGACATATATCTACACATAAACCACACATTTCACATGAACTTTCTATATCCATAGGCTTTTTATCAGGAGCTATAACAATTTCAAACCCTCTCTCTTCCTGAAATAAAGCATCTGCACCATTTATATTTTGACAAACACTTACACATTTAAGACAAAGGACACATCTATTTGATACAAATTCTAAATAATCACTTTCCCAGTCTTCTTCTGGTCTTATTTTTTCATAAGCAGAAATAGGCAAAACATTATGTTGAGGACCATAGTAAGTTCCCCAGTTTTGTAAATCACACTCTCCAGCTTTATCACATACAGGACAATCTAAAGGATGTCTTGTAAATAACATTTCAAGTATGAATTTTCTATCATTAAAAACATTTTCATTTAAAGTTTCTATTTCCATACCATCATAAACGTATGTTCCACAGGCTATAATACTTCTCTTCCATTTTTTATCCCATACTAAACATATTCTACAACCACCAAAAATAGGCAGTTTTTCGTTATAACAAAATGTAGGAATTAAAATATTTAACTTTTTTGCAGCTTCTAAAACTGTTGTATTCTTATTAACTTCTATTTCTTTTCCATCTATTATTACTTTAACTTTTTCCATAGCTTTCTCCAATTTGTATAATGTTCTCTTATTTTAATATAATAAAAGTCCAATATTAAATAGGAGGCAGTTATTTTGAAAAAAGCAGATTTAATTCTCACTGATATTAGCTATATTTTAACTATGGACGAAAATTTTACAGAATACAAAAATGCAGATATTGTGATTAAAGATGAAAAAATCATAGATATTGGAGAAAACAAAAAAAATGAATATTTTGGTAAAACTATTGTTTGTAAAGATAAAATAGCCATCCCTGGATTAATAAATACACATACCCATGCTGCAATGACATTACTTAGAGGATATGGAAGTGATAACCCATTAAAAGTTTGGCTTGAGGAGTATATCTGGCCAGCAGAAGGGAAATTTGTAAGCTATGAATTTGTAAAAGATGGTAGTAGTATAGCCTGTTATGAAATGCTAAGAAATGGCATCACAACATTTGTAGATATGTATTTTTTTGAAGATGCTGTTGCAGAGAGTATAAAAGCTGCAAAAATAAGAGGGGTTTTATGCACAGGGATACTTGATTTTCCAACACCTGGAGCAAAAAGTCCAGATGAAGGACTTAAAAAAACAGAAGATTTTATAAAACAGTTTGAAAAAGATGAATATGTATATCCATGTGTTGGTCCACATGCTCCATATACATGTTCTCCTAATACATTAAAAAAAGCTATGGATTTAGCTGAAAAATATGATGTTTTATTCCATATTCATGTATCTGAAACTAAACATGAAGTAAATGAAATAAAGGAAAAATATGGAGAAACTCCAGTAAAACATCTTGATAAAATTGGTGTTTTAAATGATAGAGTTTTGACGGCACATATGGTTTATCCTACAGAAGAAGAAATTGAAATTCTTGCTAAAAGAGGTGTAAAAGTAGCTCATTGTCCTGAAAGTAATTTGAAACTAGCTTCAGGTATTGCTCCTATTCCTAAAATGTTAGAAGCAGGAATTACAATAGGAATAGGAACTGATGGAACAGCTTCTAATGATGATTTAGATTTAATTGGAGAAATAGCCACATGTGCAAAACTACATAAGGGGGTAAATTTAGACCCAACAGTTGTTAATGCCAGACAAGCTTTAGCAATGGCAACAATAGGAGGAGCAAAATCTATTAGATTAGAGGATAAACTAGGAAGTTTAGAAACAGGAAAACTTGCTGATATTATACTTATAGATATAAATGACCCTCATTTACAACCAATATTTGACCCATATACCCATATTGTTTATTCATCAACAGGTAAAGATGTAGATACAGTTATTGTTAATGGAAATATAGTAGTTTCTGAGAAGAAAGTGTTAACTTTATGTAAAGATGAGCTTGTTGAAAAAGCTAAAAACTGGGGAGAAAAAATAAAAAAGGAAGTTAAGAGATGAGAGAATGAAGAGAGTCAAAATGAAATATATAAAAATGAACTTCATTAAATTTTAAAACCTTATAACTTTCACTTTGAATATAGAAGTTTTTGATAAAATTGGAATGTTTTTATATAATAGCCAGTTGGTTAATAGACTCTGATTAATTACTCTAAAAACATTTATTATCAATACATAATACATCATATGTTTTTAATTTTTACAACATTTGTAACTAAAAGCTTTACTATATTTAATTTCAATATCCTTAATTAAGTGAGTAAATATAATAAAGTAAAAATTCCTGGCTGGAAATTACTTAGTTATATAATGTCGCAATACTATTAGACAAATGGGTAAATACAAGCGATATGTTTCTTGGGAATAGTTAGAAAAAAAGAAGGTCGCAATACCCTCAAAAATTGGGCGAAGGATATCATTCGAATTCTCGTTTGTTTTTATGGTACGGTAAAGATATGAAAAAAGTAAACCTTTTTAGTCAAATGAGTTTTAGGCAAACAATCTTTTTCTATTAAATATTAATATTGGTTTTCTTGGGTTTGTTTTGCATTCCATTTTAGATAACTATCAATAAAATCATCTATATTCCCATCCATAACTGCCTGAATATTTCCTGTTTCATATCCTGTCCTTAAATCTTTTACCATTTGGTATGGTTGAAATACATAAGACCTTATCTGGCTACCCCATGTAATATCTTTTTTTTCACCTTCTAGCTCTTTTTTCTTTTCTTTTTGTTTTTGTAGTTCTAATTGGTATAACTTTGCTTTAAGCATTTGCATTGCTTTTGCTCTATTTTGTATTTGAGACCTTTCAGATTGACAGGTTACTACTATACCTGTAGGTAAATGGGTTATTCTAACTGCTGAATCTGTTTTATTTACATGTTGACCTCCTGCCCCAGATGCTCTAAAAGTATCTATTCTTAAATCTTCATCTTTTATTTCTACTTTTACATCTTCTCCAATTTCTGGAATTACAGAGACAGCAGCAAAAGATGTATGTCTTCTTTTGTTTGCATCAAAAGGAGAAATTCTAACTAGTCTATGAACTCCTTGTTCTCCTTTTAGATATCCATAAGCATAAGGTCCTTTTACTATAAAGGTTGCACTTTTTATACCTGCAACATCATCAGGTTGGTAATCAACCATTTCTACATCAAAACCTTTATCTTCTGCCCATCGTAAATACATTCGTAGGAGCATTTCGGCCCAATCGCAAGCCTCAACACCACCAGAACCAGATTGAACTGATACAATTGCATTTTTAGCATCATACTCACCAGATAAAAGACTTTCGACTTCTAACTTATTAACTATTTTTTCTAGTTTTGCTAACTCTTCTTCTACTTCTTTTGCAGAATTTTCATCAGGTTCCATTTCCAAAAGCTCTAAAAAATCTTTTAAATAAGATATTTTTTCTTCTACTTCTTTTATTTTTTCTAATTTGTTTGCAAAAACATTTCTTTTTGATGAAATTTCTTGTGCTTTTTTAGGATTATCCCAAAAATCAGGTTTTCCCATTTCTTCATCAAGTTTTTTTATCTCTTCTTCTAAATTTGCAGGTTTAAGGATTTCTTTTACGTTAGCAAATGTTTCTTCTATATTTGATAGTTTTAATTTAAGGTCTTCATACATATGTTTTTACCTCAATAGCTAGCTTTTTAGCTATAACTTTACTTATCAAGAAGAATAAGCTCTTTACAAGCTTTATCTTTACTAAACAAAAGATTTATTTTTTCTTCTTCTCCTTTGGAATTTTTGTAGATAATTTCAAAATATCCTCTTTTTACAGTTATAGAAATTATTTCCTTTATATCAAATTTTTTTCCTAAAATTTGCTTTGCTTCATAAGGGTAAAGGGAATGACAGGAAGCACAATCCCCAATACAACCTTCTATAACTGTAGGTTGGGTATTTAACAAATTATTAGTTGAGCTTTCAAATGAATGATTAGGAAAAGAAAAAGCAGTAGCATAAAATACAACTGCTAAAATAAAATTTCTCATAGTATAATTTCCTTTGCTTTCATTACTTCAGGAATTTTAGATATCTCTTCTAATATATCCTTATTTAATTTATCATCAAGCTCTAGAGCTCCTAAAGCTATGCTTCCCTTTTCTATTCTACCAAGTCTAAACCCTGCAATATTTATGTTATGTTTAGCTAAAACTTCCCCTACTTTCGCTATTACTCCAGGAACATCTTTATTTTCAAATATTAAAATTACTCCTTGTGGTTCTATATCTATCCAATAATTATCTATAAGCATAATTCTAGGCATCGTGCCATAGAATGCAGTTCCACCAATTATTTTTTCTTCTGTATCATTTTTAGCAGTTATTTTTATAAAATCTTTAAAGTTCTCACCTTCTTCCTTTGTTAATTTACTAACTGTTATACCTCTTTCTTTAGCTAAGTAAGGAGCATTTATTATATTTACATCTCTTTCTAAAATTGGAGATAAAAATCCTTTTAAAACATAAGCAGTAATAGGGTCTATATATTCTTTAATATTTCCTCTTACTTCTACAATAACTTCTTTAAAGTGTGCACCTGCATATTGAGTTAAGAAACTTCCCATTTTTTCTGCAAGTTCTAAAAATGCCTTTATAGAAGCCATTCCTTCTGTTATTGTAAATGGAGCATTAACTGCTGCATCAACAAATCTTCCTTTTAACGCATTTATTACTTGTTGTGCTATTTTAATAGCAACTTTATCTTGAGATTCATAAGTATTTGCACCAATGTGAGGAGATAAGCTAATATTTGGAAATTCAAATAGTTTTCTTATTCTATCGTCTGGAGGTTCTTTAGAAAATACATCAAGACCTACTCCTGCAAATTTTCCTTTTTTCATGTATTCATACATAGCATCTTCATCAACAATACCACCCCTAGCAGCATTTATGAAGTAAACACCATTTTTCATCATTTCAAATTCTCTAGCCCCAATCATTCCTTTTGTTTCTTCTGTTAGTGGGCAGTGAAGTGTGATTATATCAGACCTTTTTACAAGTTCATCTAAAGTATCAACAAGTTCAACACCTAATCTATCTCCTTTTTCCCTTGGAATATAAGGGTCGTAAGCTATAACTGTAGCTCCAGCTGCTTTACATCTAATTGCAACCTGTGAACCAACATTTCCAAGTCCTACTATTCCAACAACTTTACCATCTAACTCTTCACCCATAAATTTCTTTCTATTCCAGTTTCCTTTAAGCATATCTTCATGGGCTAAGTGTAATCTTCTTAAAACTGTGTAAAGATGAGCCATAGCAATCTCTGCTGCACCAATTGTGTTTGCGCCTGGAGTATTTACAACTAAAATTCCTCTTTTAGAGCATTCCTCTAAATCAACATTATCAACACCAACACCCGCTCTACCAACAACTTTTAAGTTTGTAGCTCTTTCTAATAATTCTCTATTAACAGGGGTTCTACTTCTTGTAATTATTGCATCATACTCACCAACTATTTCTAAAAGCTCTTCCCATTTAATTTCCGGTTGATAATCCACTTCAATATCTTTTTCTTTGTTTAAAATATCAATTCCTTTTGTAGAAATAGGGTCTGTTATTAAAACTTTAAACAATTTAAGACCTCCCGTCCTTTTTTAGAATAAAATTATTAAAATTATACTGCAAATTAAATTTTAGATTTTAATGAAAATATTATAGTTTCTATTTTACCTTTATAAAGAGTATATATACTCAAAAATATAAACTCTTATCCTAAAATTTAACTTATAATGTAATAAAAATATAAAAAAATGGAGAATCTATTGGATATAAAAGCTATATACAAAAATATGTGTCCTAACTGTGGAAGAAATATAGATGCAGAAAGACTATATAAAGGTTTGCTTTGTAAAGAGTGTTTACCAGAAGAAATAAAACATAATGAAATCTGTAATATAGTTGAATATGGAGAATATAAAAAATTTTGTGATACAAATAAAGAAGTAGAAAATTTTAAACATCTATTTAAAAAAATAATAAAAAACGATTTATGGTCTATCCAAGAAACATGGGCTAAAAGGTTTTTTCTTGGAGTTTCCCATGCACTTCTTGCTCCAACAGGAATAGGTAAAACCACTTTTGGACTTATACTTGCTAGATATCTAATAGAAAAGAAAAAGCAAAAAGTCTATCTAATATTTCCAACGCAAATTTTAGTTAATCAAGCTTATGATAGGCTTATTAGTTATGGAGTAAAAGGGAAAAATATTCTTCCATACAGCTCAAAATTTGCAAAATCAAAGAAGAAACAAGAAGAATTAAAAAATAAAATTTCAAATGGAAATTTTGATATTTTATTAACAACGGTAATGTTTTTATACAAAAATATAGACATCATCCCTAAAGGAATTTTTAGTCTCATTTTTATAGATGATGTGGATAGTATTTTAAAAAGTGCAAAAAATATTGATAAGGTTTTAATGCTTTTAGGTTTTTCTCAGGAAGATATAGAAAAAACTTTAGAATTTATAAAATTTAAGGCAAAAATTTTCAGGTCTAATAATATATCAGAGAAACAATTTGAAAAGTTTAATAAATTTCAAGAAGAAATTTTAAAAATATCCCAAAAAAGAAAAGGGACATTAATCGTATCATCTGCTACATCAAATCCTCGTTCAAAAAGGGTTCTACTATTTAGAGAATTACTTGGATTTGAAGTTGGAAGACCTTCCTTAACATTTAGAAATATAGTTGATACTTATGATAAACCTAAAAATTTATGGGAAAAATCTATTGAAGAAATAAAGAAACTTGGAAATGGAGGGCTTGTATTTTTACCTTCTTCCGAAACAAAAGAAAGGTTGGAAGAATATATAGAATTTCTAAAACAAAATGGCATAAATGCTCTTCATTATGAAGAATTTTTAGACAAAGTAGAAGAATACAAATTAGGTAAATATTCAGTTGCGGTAGGATTTGCAAGTTATAGAAATCCACTAGCTAGAGGAGTAGACTTACCAGATACAATTAGATATGCACTTTTTGTTGGAGTTCCAAAGCTAAAGTTTAATATATCAATAGAAGAGAAATTTTCTCATTTATACTACTTTTTGCTTATAGTTGTTCCATTTTTATTTAGAAAAAAACTAATAGACCAAAATACCCAGCTAAAACTTTATAGATATATAAACTTTCTAAAAATTTATGGATTTATGGAACTTGAAAGACTACCAGAGGATAAACAGAATAAACTATTAGAAATAAAAAGCTTTGTTTTACAGCTTTTAAATAATAAACAAATATACGAAGCTATTAAAAATTCACCAGAAATTACTCTAAAAGAAGAAAATGGAAACTTTACATTAACAACAGCAGACATTACAGGATATATACAAGCATCAGGAAGAACCTCAAGGTTATATGCAGGAGGTTTAACAAAGGGGCTTTCTTATGTTTTAGTTGATGATGAAAAAGCATTTTACTCACTTCAGAAAAAGGTTAAATGGTTTAATGAAGATATTGAGTTTGTTCCTGTTTCAAATATTAATTTAGAAGAAATTTTAAAAGAAATAGACAAAGATAGAGAAAAAGTAAAAAAAATTCTAAAAGGAGAAAAATTAGAAGAAGAAAAGCAAAGTTTTAAAACTACTCTTGTAATTGTTGAATCACCAAATAAAGCAAGGACTATATCAAACTTTTTTGGAAAACCAATTAGAAGAAAACTAAAAAAAGTAGATGCTTACGAAATAGTAGTTGGGGAAAGATTTTTAACAATTGTGGCAAGTAAAGGGCATATATTTGATTTAACTAAAGAATATGGATATTATGGAGTTTTAAAAGAAGATAAGTATTTTGTTCCAATATTTGAAACAATTGAAGATAACAACCAATCTAAAAAAGAAGTAATAGAAAGTATAAGAGAATTAGACATAGAAGTAGAAGAGATAGTTGTTGCAACTGACCCAGATACAGAAGGAGAAAAAATTGCTTTTGATTTAGCATTAAACTCAAAACCTTATAACTTAAATATAAAAAGAGCAGAATTTCACGAAATCACAAGAAAGGCATTTTTAAATGCTTTAAAGGAGCTAAGAGATATAGACAAAAATTTAGTAAAAGCACAGTTAGTTAGAAGAATTGCAGATAGATGGATAGGGTTTACAATTTCTAAATTTATACAAAAAAAACTAGGTAAAAATTGGTTATCTGCAGGTAGAGTTCAAACACCAGTTTTAGAGTGGATAGTTAAAAGAGCAGAAGAAGCAAAGAAAAAGTTGGCAGTTGTTAGAGTTTTTATAAACAATGTCCCCGTGGAGTTTGTATTTGAAGATAAAAAAGAGGCCAAAAAATTTTTTGATAATCTTGAGTATATATATATTAAGAAGCTACAATTAGTGCAAGAAACTCTCTTTGAGAAACCATTTTCCACAGACCAAATGTTAAAAGCAGCAGCACACAAATTAAAGTTTTCACCACAGGAAACAATGAGCTTAGCTCAAGATTTATTTGAAGCAGGACTAATCACTTACCATAGGACTGATAGTATAAGAGTATCTCCAGCAGGAATTGCAGTAGCAAAAGAATATATAACAGATAATTTTGGAGAAGGATTTTTTAAACCAAAAACTTTTTCAGGCTTTGAAGGAGCCCATGAATGTATCAGACCTACGAAACCAAATGATGTAAATGATTTAAAATCATTAGTATTTACAATGAATTTAACAGAAATAACAGATAAACACTTAAAATTATATGACCTAATTTTTAAACAATTTATAGCTTCACAAATGAAAGAAACAGTAATAGAAAAAACAACATATGAAATAAAAGCATTTGATAAAATACTGCAAGAAAGTTTTATAACTAAAATTATAGAAGAAGGATTTAATAAAATACTGCCAGTAAAAACTTATCAAATTCCAGAAGGAAAGATAAATGTTAATCAAAATAAATCATACTTTTTAAAACCAAAAGTTCCATACTACACATATGAAGAAGTAATCCAAGATATGAAAGAAAAAGGTATAGGAAGACCTTCTACTTACGCTATAACTATAGAAAAACTATTAGAAAGAAAATACATAGTGGAAAAAAACAGACATTTAATTCCAACGAAGCTGGGAATTGAAGTTTTAAATATAATAAAGGAAAAAAAGAGTTTTACAGGTTTGTTAATGAAAACTACACAAAAGAGCTTGAAGAAATTATGGACAAAATAGAAAAAAGCAACGAAGATTATACTAAAGCATTAGAAAAGCTTTTTGAAGATGTAATAGAAAAATATTACCAAGGGAGGCAATTATGAAAACTGCTATTATTTCTTTTGACCCAAACATAGCAGAAGAATTTAAAAAACAAATAGGAGAAGAAAATGTTAGAGTTTATATAGATAGTATATCTATGCTTAAAGAACTTGATGATTTTAAGCCTATATTCATAGTTTACGATGCTTCTGCAGGAGATTTTGCTTTTGATGATTTAAAATTTTTACTATCTAGAGATAAAGTAAAAGATATAGAATTTAAGGTTTTATATTCAAAGGAACAACCAATAGAAGATAGTGAAATTCTTTCTCAAGATATAGATATATACGAAAAAAATACAGAGCTTTACAAAGTTATTTCTGACATTTTAGAAGAAAGTAAGAAAATAAAGGAAGAAGAAACCAAATTAGTTCAAAAACTAACACCTCAAAAAAATTTTGAAACTCAAGAACCAACGACAAAATTTCAATCTCCCAAAGATGTAGAAGAAATATATTCCCAAGACTTACCTACTGAAGAAACTTTTGAAGAATTCACTGATATACCAATAGAAGATATAAACTATAGTAAGCATGAAACTTCAAAATCAACTTTTTCTTTGGAAGAAGAATATACTTTTGAAATGAAAGAAGAGCATATTATAAATCGACCTTCTACAAATCAACAACCCAGTGGTGAAATTATTACGTTAAATTTTTCAAAAAAAGAAATAGAAAATACTATAGTAAAGCTTGCTGTTGATAAGCTTGTTTCAGAGCTAAAGGAAAAGTCAGAAATAAAAGAAATTTTTGAAAATGTAAAACTTGATTTTGTAAATAGGATAAACTTTGAGCTAGAAACAATAAAAAAAGAAATAAAACAAGAAGTTAAAGCTAACATATTCAAAAAATTGGAAAAGGAAATATTTAAAGAAATAAATACTGAACTAAAAGATTACATAGCAGAGCAGATAACAATAATAATTAAGGAAAAGATAAGTCAAGCTTTTAAAATGTAAGACAGTAGCTTTGTTATTAATGCTAAAACTGCTGATGCAGATAAAATAAATATATGAACAAAAACAGAAGATAAGATCGCAGTGTCTTTATCTATACCAAGAAGAATGAGGATACCTGCAAATCCTCCTTCATAAGTTCCTATTCCTGCTATACCATGTATTGGTAGTATTGTTGTTAAATCTCCAGCAGAAGAAGCAAATAAAGCTAAAGAATAGCTTAAATTTAACCCTTGTGGAAGAACTAAATAAAATGCAGTAAATTTGAAAAAAAGCGTTAATATAGATAAAACATACAAACTAAAAATATTTTTTTTATGTAAAATATCTTCTTTGAAACTTTTAAACTTTTCATATTTTATAAAACTTGAAGCAAAAGCTATAAAAATTATCCCAATAGGAGAAAAAAGTAAAAATAAAATTGCTAAAATAAAATTTTTAATAAGAAAATAAGAAAAAATAAATAAAATAAACAAAGCGTAAGCATCAAATATTCTAACAGTAAAAAAACTTACAGCAGATTTTGAAATTTCTATTCCTTCTTTTTTTAGCATATAAAAAAATGAAAATTCTCCAGTTCTAAACGGCAAAAATATATTAAAAACTGTGTTATAAACAGTCAATTTAAATAGTTTAAAGAAGTTTTTTACTGGTAAAGTAATTCGCCATCGGATAGTTCTTAGAATATAACTGATAAAATATAGAAAAAAAGCAAATAAAACGTTAACTAAGTTAATAGAAGAAAAAAATTTAATAAATCTTTCAAATCCTATAACTTTATAAAATAGGTATATAAAACCAAAAGTTATTAAAATAGAAACTAAAAACTCAAAAATTTCTACTGCTTTATTCACTTTTTTGGACAACTTCCTTTATTAAATAAGGTCGTTTATTTTGACTTTCATAATAAGTTCTAACAATAAGCTCTGCAACTATACCTGTTGATAAAAGTTGAATACCTGATAAAACTAATAGAGTCCCAAAAGTTAAAAGAGGTCTATTTCCAATATCCTGCCCCAAAAATAACTTTATCCCAACTAAATAAAACAAAACACCTAATCCAAAAAATAAAAGTAGTAATCCAGTTCCACCAAACACCCTTAAAGGTTTTGTTCTATAATCTAGTAAAAATTTAACTAAAAATAAATCTAAAATAACTTTAAAAGTTCTGGAAATTCCATATTTTGATTTTCCGTAAATTCTAGGATGATGTTTCACTGGAAGCTCTGTTATTTTAGCCCCCATTGGTTTTGCTAAAGCAGGTAAAAATCTATGCATTTCTCCAAAATAATCTAAATTTTTTGCAATATCTGCTTTATAAGCTTTTAGGGAGCAACCATAGTCATGTAGATGAACTCCTGTAACTTTAGATATTAACCAGTTAGCAATTCTAGACGGTAAAGTTCTACTTAAAAATGCATCTTTTCTATCTTTCCTCCAGCCACTAATTATATCATATCCTTCTGACATTTTTCCTAGCAATCTTGGTATATCCTCAGGGTCATTTTGAAGGTCTCCATCCATTGTAATAATAATGTCCCCTTTTGCAACATCAAAACCAGCAGACATCGCTGCAGTTTGACCATAATTCCTCTTAAAGTTTACACCTATAACATGATGGTCTTTCTCTACAAGTTGTTTTATTATTTCCCAAGACCTATCAGTACTACCATCATTTACAAAAATAATCTCATAACTTTTTCCAAGTTTTTCTAAAACTGTTTTTAACCTTTCATACAGTATGGGTAAATTTTCCTCTTCATTATAAATGGGAATTACTACAGAAATTTCAACCTTTTTGTTTTTTTCCATCTTCCACCTTTATTTTAGTAAATTTTATTGTTCCTTTAAAACCTACAGGTTTTAGTTTTTTCTTGTAATATCTAGATGCCTCTAAATAATTTTTGAAATAGCCAATATAAACTATATAGTATACAGATTTTCCTATTTTTCTTTCCTCTATTTTTGCCTTATGACCGTAAATACCAAGCTTTCTTAGTAGTTTAGTTGCATCTTTTTTATTAGGAAAAATCCCAAGTTGTATATAAAATCTAATTAATTTTTTTATATTTTTTTCTTTTTTATTAATTTGTTTATTTTCCACAGTTTTAGGTTTGACATTTGAAATATTTAAAGTTTTCGTTTTCCCTTGAATTGTTTTAGTTTTTTTCTCGTTAAAACTTGTAATTGGTTTATTAATTTGTTTTTCTCTTTCTAAAATCTTATTATAAAGTCTATTTATTTTCTGTTTTAAAATAAAATCTTTATCAGCTAATAGCTTTGCCTTTTTTAAATATTTTTTTGCAAGTTTATAGTTTTTTTCAAGATAATATATTTTCCCAAGGGAAAAGTATAATTTAGCATTAGCTACTCCATTTGAAATTGCTCTCAATATAGTATTTTTAGCTGTATCTATTTTTTCAAGTTCCAAATAATAGTCTATAAGAGCTTCATAAGCAGGAATAAAATAATTATTGTAAGATATCGCTTTATTTAGAAATTTTTCATACTTATCCAAATTGCCAAGTTTTTTATAAGCCAAAGCAAGATTATAATAAGCTATTTCTCTTCTTTCATAATTTGGAAAGCTTATAGCTTTTTTAAAGTTTTTTATAGCTTGATTTATTTGTCCTTTTTTTGCTAAAACAATACCCAAGTTTGTATATATTTCTGGTTTTTTAGGGTCTATTTTTAAAGCCTGTAAAAAGTAATACTTAGCTTTATCAAATTCATTTACTTTAGAATAAGCTATTCCCAGAGCACTGTATATTTTGGTATCCTTAGGATTAAGTTCTAATGCTTTATTTAAGTTGTAGAGAGCTTGAGCAATGTTTCCAGAATTTAGATAAGATAACCCTAATTTATAATAAAATTTTGCAAGTTTTTTTGTATCTTCTATTTCTTTTTTGGGAATTTGCTGTTTTATAGAACAGCCATAAAAAGGTAAAAAAAACATAAAAATTATAAAAAGTGGTAAAATCAGAATTTTTTTCATATATTCCCAAATTAAAATTTTGATTTTTATAAATAAAATTATAAACGAAAATAAGGGGAAGTAATTCTTCCCCTTAAAAGTTATTTATCTTCATTTTTAGAATTATTGTCTATTGTTATAAACTCTGAATTATTTGATATTGCTTTTTGAACTCCTTGGGAAATTCTATATGCACAAAAAGATGGTCCGCACATTGAGCAGAATTTAGCAGATTTGTATCCTTCTTGAGGGAGTGTTTCGTCATGATATTTCCTTGCTGTTTCAGGGTCTATTGCAAGCTCAAATTGTTTTTCCCAATCAAATTCATATCTTGCTTTAGACATAGCATCGTCCCATTCTTTCGCTCCAGGTCTATGTCTTGCGAGGTCTGCAGCATGAGCAGCTATTTTATAAGCTATTAATCCCTGTTTTACATCTTCTGCGTTAGGTAGCCCAAGGTGTTCTTTTGGTGTTACATAGCAAAGCATAGAAGCTCCATACCATCCTGCCATGGCTGCACCAATAGCAGATGCTATATGGTCATATCCCGGAGCAATATCTGTTACTAACGGTCCTAATACATAGAAAGGTGCCTCATGGCAAAGTTCCATTTCTTTTTTGATATTCATTTCAATTTGGTCCATTGGAACGTGCCCAGGTCCTTCAATCATAACTTGAACACCATGCTCCCAAGCCTTTTTAGTTAGTTCTCCTAAAACCTTAAGTTCTGCAAATTGAGCTTCATCAGAAGCATCGTTTATACAACCAGGTCTAAGCCCATCTCCAAGTGAGAATGAAACATCATATTTTTTGAAAATTTCGCAAATCTTATCAAAGTTTGTATATAAAGGATTTTGTTTTCCGTGAACTGTCATCCATTCTGCCATTATGGAGCCACCTCTAGAAACAATACCCATTAATCTATGGTTTACAAGAGGTAAAAACTCTCTTAAAACACCAGCATGAATAGTCATATAGTCA
This sequence comes from Hydrogenothermaceae bacterium, assembly GCA_012961365.1. Classification (GTDB taxonomy): domain Bacteria; phylum Aquificota; class Aquificia; order Aquificales; family Hydrogenothermaceae; genus Hydrogenothermus. The sequence goes on along the minus strand of DTZN01000242.1, from coordinate 760 downwards.
ACACCTTGTTGAGCTTGATGTTCAATCATGTCTAAAATATCTTGTTCTGTTAAGTTTTCTATTGAACGAACTTCTTGTAATGCTTGATAAATTGGAACAGTCCCTATTGGAACAGGAGAATTTGCAATAATAGCTTCCCTAATTTCATCAATATTACCACCAGTTGATAAGTCCATTACAGTATCAGCACCATATTTTAAAGCAACTTTAAGTTTTTCAAGTTCTCCTTCAACATCAGAAGTAATTGCAGAGTTTCCAATATTTGCATTAACTTTACACTTAGCAGCTATACCAATAGCCATAGGTTCAAGTCTATAGTGATTTATATTAGCAGGAATTATCATTCTTCCTCTTGCTACTTCATCTCTAATAAGTTCTACGGGAAGATTTTCTCTTTTAGCAACATACTCCATTTCTGGAGTAATAATTCCTTCTCTTGCGTAATCCATCTGAGTTTTTCCATAAGTTGTACTTCTTGGAACTGCATATTTACCCATATTTTATAACCTCCTTATTATTTCCTTGTGTATTTAATTACAAGATATTACTTATATAAAAAATGAAAATTCTCATAAAACTACCAACTTACCAATTTTCCTAAGTCATTGTAAAAATCTGGATAAGAAATAGTTGCACACTCTGCATCTTTAATTGTTATTCCTTCCTCAGAAATTAGCCCTAATATACTAAATCCCATTGCAATTCTATGGTCTTTATAGCTTTGTCTGTTTTAGAATTTAACCTTCTTGGGGAGGGTTTG
>DTZN01000241.1 GCA_012961365.1 Hydrogenothermaceae bacterium | reverse complement strand
TATAAATTTTTTTCTGCCTGTTATTTTAAAACATTCAAACATAACAATATCTGCTTTTTTAACGGAAATAGAATCATTGTTAGAACCCATAATGCTTATAGTGGAATTAGTATAATAAAAACTTTTTTAGATTAACTAAAGCTTTTTGATAATTTATTTTTGCAAGTTCCACTTCAGCTATAGCATTTTCATACTGTGCTTTGGTTCTTAAATATTCAAACTTGTTTATAAATCCTTGTTTATAGTTTTCTTCTATAAGTTCTAGTTGTTTTTGCCAATATTTCAGTGTTTTTTGTTTTATTTGTAAAAGGTTTTTTTTGTATAAAATATCTTCATATAAAGTAAGTGCAGTATATATAATTTCGTTTTTTACTTGTTTTAATATTAGTTTTTGTAATTCCCTGTTTAATTTTGCTATTTTTATACTCTCAAATACCGACTTATCAAAAATTGCTTGTTTCAAACTTACTGATGCTTTATATTGATTTTCTAGTGAAAATCCAGTGATGTAGTTTGAGTCATATCTTGTGTATATTCCATTAATTTCTAAATGAGGATAAATATTACTCATAACTTCTTTAATTTGGGCTTCTATAAATTCTAAATCTTTTTTTGATAGTTTTATTTGTGATGTTTTTTCTTCTGCAAGTTTTATTATATCTTCCCGAGTAATTGCAAGAGATAGTGAAAAGATAAATAGTAAACTAATTAATAATTTTAACATCTATTCCCTCTTTTATATCAAAAGGTGCCTCTAGAACTACTTTTTCATTTTGACTAAAAAATGTATCTGTTATGATTTTTCCATATTTTTGAGAGAGTATATTTATGGTTTTTATTTTTACTTTTCCATTTTTGACCACGTAAACAAATACTTTTGATTTCTTCATATGAACCGCCATTTCTGGTAAAATGTATCCCTCTATAATTTTTTCTGGAAATAGAACTTTAACATAAACATTCTCATAAATTAAATTTAAATCTCTAAGCTTTGCTTTTATTTGCAGTAATCCATTTTTTGTCAGTGAATTTGAAATATAAAATATTTTTGCAGTATGATTTTCTTTATTTAATTTAAAAGTAATTTCTTGATGCTTTTTTACTATACTTAAAAATCTTTGTGGCAAATAAAAATTTAATACTATACTCTTAGGGTCATATAAATAAAAAAGTTTTGTATTAGAAGAAACAAAATCTCCAATATTTACAAATTTTTTATCTAAATATCCATCAAAGGGAGCTTTGACTATAGTTTTTAATAGTTGGTCTTGGATTTCTTTCAACTGGCTTTCTAGTGCATTTAAATCTTGTAAAGCTGTTAAATAGTTTCTTTTTGCTTGTAAAAATTCATCTTCACTAATTAGCTTTTTTTCATATAAAAATTTTTTTCTTTCAAAAACTGTTTTTAAGTAATTTAAATTTTCCTTTTGTTTTTGGATTAAAAAATTTTGTCTTTCTAGTTGAAAATTTAGCTGTGTTTGTTTTATTTTTGCTAATTTTTGGTCTTTTTTTATAAACTGTCCTTCTTTTATAAAGATTTGTTCAACAATTCCTGAAATTTCAGGTTTTATTTCTACTTTTTTATCTGCTATCAAATAGCCGTCTGTTTCATAATAAATAGTAATTTTTTCTTTTTTTGGTGTAAAAACTTTTACCTCCACTGCATAAGCGGAAAATGTATAGATGAAAACTATTAAAAGCAAAATTATTCTCATTAGCTTAAAATCCTTACTAGTGATTATTACTTAAATTATAATTATAAAGAAGGTGTGAAATTTCTCAAATACAAAAATAGAAAAAAGCTGAAAAATGCAGTAGCCACAGGAATATAAAAATTATCTTCTTTAGAAGAACTTATGTTTTCAATAACAGCAACAAATATAGAAATTATTAATCCTATTAGTGGGTTTATAATAAAACTTAGAGCAATTGTATTTACAATAATTCCTGCAACGGTTCCTTCTAACGTTCTGTTGTTTAAAAGCTTTATTTTCCCAAATTTCATCCCTATTATTGTTGCTATTCCATCATAAATTGCTAATGATATTATCGATATTGCTACAATTTTTTCTTCAAAAAATAAACTAACTATTGTTATTCCAAGAGCTAGAGAAAAAGCTTCTTTAGCAGGGAAAGTTTTTAAATTTTCTTCTCTTTCTAGATTTTCAATGAAAAACCATAAAAGTTGAGTAATAGGATTTTTTATATTGAGTTTTACTATTAAATAAACAGTAGTTGCTAAAATTACCATTAAGCCTGCTAGAAAGTATTTCCCAAATAAGTATAAAACTGGAAGTAATAAAAGAATTGAAAATATATGAAAAATTTTTCTTTTTATTTCTCTATCCATAAAATTCTCCTATATAATATTAAAAAAACCTTAAAGAGAATTATATGAAATTTCCTTTATCTGTTGCAATAATTACATATAATGAAGAAGAAAATCTTCCAAGAACTTTAGATGCAATTAAAGATATAGCAGAAGAAATAATTGTAGTTGATAGTCATTCAACAGATAAAACAGTAGAAATAGCAAAAAATTATGGTGCAAAAGTTTTTATTGAAAACTGGAAAGGTTTTAAAGACCAAAAAAACTCAGCTCTTGAAAAATGCGCGAATGAATGGATTTTATTTATAGATGCAGATGAGGTTGTTTCTAAAGGGTTAAAAGAAGAAATTATAAAAGCAATAGAAGCTAAAAAAGCAGATGGATTTTATATAAATAGGAAAACCTATTACATTGGTAAATTTTTAAACTTTACTTGGCAACCTGACTGGGTTTTAAGACTAGTTAGGCGAAGTGCAAATCCAAGATGGGAAGGAGGAAATATTCACGAGTATTTGAGAATTGATGGAAAAACATATAAATTAAAAGGATATTTATACCACTATACTTACAAAAATTTAAGCGAGCATTTTAATAAATCCTTAAAATACGCGAAAATTTCTGCAGAAGAAATGTATAAAAATGGTAAAAGGTTTAAATTACATAAACTTATAATCAATCCTTTTTGGGCTTTTTTTAGGCAGTATTTTATAAAACTAGGATTTCTAGATGGTATAAGGGGACTATCTGTTTCTATGAGTTATTTATTTTCTACATTTTTAAAATACCTATTTTTATGGGAATTAGAGCAAAAGGAGAAAAATGGCAAAAGTTAGTGTTATAGTTCCTGTTTACAATGGAGAAAAGTATATAAAAGAAGCTATAGATAGTGTTTTAAATCAAACTTATACTGATACAGAAGTTATAATAGTAAACGATGCATCAAGTGATAAAACAGAAGAAGTTTTATTCAAAAATTTTGGAAATCTTATAAAAAAAGGAAAAATTAAATATTTGAAAAATAAAACTAATCAGGGAAGAAATATAGCAGGAAATAAAGGAGCGAAAGCATCTAGTGGGAATTATTTATTTTTTTTAGATGCTGATGATTTGTGGGATAAATACCACATAGAAAAAAATCTACCTAAATTAAAAAATGTAGATGTTATTTTTTCAAAGCCAAGAACATTTATAGATGAAAGTGGAAACATAAAGAGAGTTTCCAAAAGTAAGATTGAAAAAGATTTAGACAAAATGATATTTTCTTCTAAAATAGGTTTTCCTTCTGCAACTGCTTTTAAAAAGCAAACTTTTCCTTTTTATAATTCTGAATTTAAATTTAGAGAAGATATAGAACTCTTTATAAGAGCTAGACTTAAAGGAATGAAAATTAAAATATTAGATACTAATACTGTTTTTATAAGGGAGCATAATTCTCCAACTAGAATGAGCAAAACAAATAATTTTTATATTTATACTTTAAAGTTATACGAAGAATATAAATCTAAAATCCCACCAAAATATCTACCATACTTTGAAATGCATGTTTCAGATATAGCCTTTAAATTTGGAGATTTTAAAACAGGTTATAGAATGCTTATATCTGCTATATCAAAAAACCCTAAAGTTTTATTAGATAAAAGAAACATACTAAACTTTTTAAAACGAAGCATAAGAATTGACAGATTTATTTTAAATAAGTAAATATATTTTTGAATTAAATTTAAAGAGGAGAAAAAGAATGTATAAATTGCCATTTTACATAGGTGGACAGCCTATAGAAAAGGAAGAAAAAATAGATGTTATTTATCCTTATACCCAAAAAAAAATTGGTGAAGTTCCAAAAGGAACCCCTGAAGATGTAGAAAAAGCAATAGAAAAGGCAAAAATAGGATTAAAAAAGTTAAAGGAACTTACTGCTTATGAAAAATACAAAATCTTATTAAAAGTAGCTAATCTTTTAGAAGAAAGGCAAGAAGAATTTGCAAAAGCTATTGTTTATGAAGTAGGGAAAACAATAAGAGAAGCCAGAACAGAAGTTCAAAGAGCTATAAATACAATTACATTTTCAGCAGAAGAAGCAAAAAGAATAGGTGGAGAGTATCTTCCAATAGATGCATCTCCTAATGGAGTTGGTAAAAGAGGGTTTTACTTTAGAGAACCTGCAGGTATAGCAGCATGTATTACTCCATTTAATTTTCCATTGAATTTAACAGCTCACAAAATTGCTCCTGCAATAGCAGCGGGATGTCCATTTATACTAAAACCTTCAGAAAGAACACCTATTTCACCAATTATGCTATGTGAATTATTTTTAGAAGCAGGGGTTCCTGATGAAGCTGTTTCAGTTATTCCTGGATTTGCAGATGTAGGGCAAACAATGACAACACATCATGATGTTAGAGTGGTTTCATTTACAGGTAGTCTAAAAGTTGGAGAAATTATTGCAAAACAAGCAGGATTAAAAAAGATAGTTATGGAACTTGGTTCCAACTCAGCAGTTGTTGTTGATGAAGATGCAAATTTAGAAGTAGCAGCAAAAAAAGCTGTTTTAGGTGGTTTTGCTGTAGCAGGACAAGTCTGCATATCTGTTCAAAGAATATTAGTTCATGAAAAAGTTGCAGATAAATTCCAAAAACTATTAGAAGAAGAGGTTTCAAAACTAAAATTTGGAGACCCTATGGATGAAGAAACAGATGTAGGACCAATAATAACTGTAGATGAGGTAAATAGAATACAATCTTGGATACAAGAAGCAGTTCAAAAAGGTGCCAAGCTTGTAAAAGGTGGTGTAGCCTGCTTTGAAGAAAAAACAGTATTCCAACCAACTATAGTTGCAGATATTTCAGAGGATACAAAACTATTTTATGAAGAAGCATTTGCACCAGTAGTTACAGTTAAAAGATTTAAAAGTATAGATGAAGCTTTAGAACTTGTTAATAAGACTAACTATGGTTTACAGGTTGGAGTATTTACAAATAACATAAAAAATGCTTGGAAGTTTATTGAAAATGCACATGTTGGAGGTGTTATAATAAACGACATACCTACATTTAGAGCAGACCATATGCCTTATGGTGGTGTAAAAGGTAGTGGAATAGGTAGAGAAGGACCCAAATTTGCAATAGAAGATTATACAGAGATAAAAGCTGTAATCTTTGATTTAAATACATAAGGAGGGCAAACTTAATGAAAAAAGTGGAAGCAATAATCAAACCTTTCAAACTTGAAGAAGTAAAAGATGCACTTACAGAAATTGGTGTTTATGGAATGACAGTATCAGAAGTTAAAGGTTTTGGTAAACAAAAAGGACATACTGAACTTTACAGAGGAGCTGAATATGTAATAGATTTCTTACCAAAGTTAAAAATAGAAGTTGTTGTTGATGATGAAATTGTTGAAAAAGTTGTAGAGGTTATATCTAATGCTGCAAAGACAGGAAGAATAGGAGATGGAAAAATATTTATAATCCCTGTTGAAGATGCAATAAGAATAAGAACAGGAGAAAGAGGAACTGAAGCTATATAAAAGCTACAAAAATGTAATTACAAATTTGTAATTTAAATAAGGTTCTCAGTATAAAATGGCTTTAATTAAAGCTTATATTAAACTGGCATGTAAATTTCATTAATAAATTATAGTTGAATTAAAAGGAGGTATGCAGTATGGCAATGATTCAATGTCAAACACCTGATGATGTAATGAGGGTTATTTCAGAAAAAGGAATTTCTTTTATCGATTTAAAATTCTCAGACCCATTTGGACAATGGCAACATTTAACAGTTCCAGCTCACGAATTTTCTATTGAGACTTTTGAAGAAGGAGTTCCTTTTGATGGTTCTTCAATAAGAGGATGGAAAGGAATTAATGAATCAGATATGCTCTTAATTCCTGACCCTAAATCTGCATTTATTGACCCATTTATAGAAGAACCTACTATATCTTTGGTTTGTGATGTAATAGACCCAATTACTAAAGAACCTTATAACAGAGACCCAAGACAAATAGCCAAAAAAGCTATTGAATTTTTAAAATCTACTGGAATTGGAGATATAGCTTTCTTTGGACCAGAAGCAGAATTTTTCATCTTTGACGATATTAAATTCGTAAATGGTCCAAATATAGCTTACTATGAAATAGATTCTATTGAAGGTTGGTGGAATACAGCAAGAGAAGAAATGCCTAATCTTGGATACAAAACACCTTACAAAAGAGGATACTTCCCAGTTCCTCCATTAGATAAAATGGCTGCTATCAGAATGGATATGGTTAAAACTTTAGAAGAAGTTGGAATTACTGTAGAAAGAGAACACCACGAAGTTGGAACTGCAGGACAAGGAGAAATTAATTTTAGATTTTCTGACCTTATTACAACTGGAGATAATGTTTTAAAATACAAATATGTTCTCAAAAATGTAGGATACAAACATGGAAAATATGTAACTTTCTTACCTAAGCCAATTGCAGGAGACAATGGTTCTGGAATGCATACACACTTTTCTATTTGGAAAAATGGAGAAAACCAATTTGCAGGAGACGGATATGCAGGACTTTCTGAAATAGCTCTTTACGCAATAGGCGGAATTATAAAACATGGAAAAGCTATTGCGGCATTTACAAACCCAACTACAAACTCTTACCACAGACTTGTTCCAGGATTTGAAGCTCCAGTAAAACTTGCTTACTCTGCAAGAAACAGGTCTGCAGCTATAAGAATACCAATGGGTTCACAATCTCCAAAAGCAAAAAGAATTGAGTGTAGATTTCCAGATGCATCATCTAACCCATACTTAGCATTTGTTGCTTTATTAATGGCTGCAATAGATGGAATTGAGAATAAAATACACCCAGGTGAACCATTAGACAAAGATATTTACTCTTTACCACCAGAAGAGTTAGCAAATGTTCCATCAATGCCTGCATCATTACAAGAAGCAATTGATGCATTAAAAGAAGACATGGATTTCTTACTCAAAGGTGGTGTAATGGACGAAGACTTTATTAATATGTGGATTGAAACTAAACAGGAAGAAGTTGACGCAATTAGACTAGTTCCACATCCAAAGGAGTTCGAACTTTACTATGATATTTAATCAATGAATTATTTCCCCTACCATTTTGGTGGGGGATTTATTTTTTCTATTTGTTTTTCTTTTAAAGTTCCAAGTTTAATATTTCCAACAGCTATTCTTTTTAGCTTTTTAACAGGAAACCCAAATTTTTTAAAAAATCTTCTTAAAATTCTTTTTTGTCCACTATGGATAGTAATCTCAAAAATTGTAGTTGACTGGGTTTTTTTCAGTATTTTTATATCATCAGGTTTTAAAAATATATCTTCAAGCTTTATGCCTTTTTTCATTTTATTAAAAGTCTTTGCATTAACCCTACCAATAACTTCTACAATATACGTTTTAAAAACTTTATTTTTAGGATGCATAAGCTTTTGAGCAAAATCACCATCGTTTGTTAAAATTAAAAGACCTTCTGAGTTGTAATCAAGTCTTCCTACTGGAAATACTTTCTTTTTAAATCCAATTTCTTTAAAAAGGTCTGTTAATGTTTTTCTGCCAAATTTATCTTTACCTAATGCTGTTAGATATCCAACTGGTTTGTAAAGCTTATAATATAGTTTTTCTTCAGGTTTTTTTAATAATTTTCCTTCTATTTCAACTTTGTCTTTGTCTGGATTTATTTTTAACCCAAGTTCTTTAATAACTTTACCATTAACTTTTACTTTTCCTTTTTTAATGATTTCATCTGCTTTTCTTCTGGAACAATAACCTGTTGAAGCTATGAATTTGTTTAATCTTTCCATTATTTTTTCTGGATAACTATAAATTTTCTTTCTGGGTAGTTCTTTAAATTTAAAGAAACTGTAAATGGTTTTAGTTCTTCTTCAACTTTTTTAGCTTTCATAATTATTAAATAGCCACTGTTTTTTAAAATATCCTTACCCCATTTTAAAACATCAAAAGTCTCTCCAGTAGCTCTGCTTACTACTATGTCAAATTTGTTATTTATATTTTCAGACCTATTACATAAAACTTCATATTCTAAATTTAACTTTTGTCTTAGCATTTCTAAAAATATACATTTTTTATTAACTGCTTCAATTAAATAAAGTTTAATTTCATCTTTATAATATATTTTTAAAGGAACCCCTGGAAAACCTCCACCTGTTCCAAGGTCTGCAATCTCTTTGTTTTTTATATCTATGTTTTTTTCTTCAAATAGTTTTACTAAAGTAAGACTATCAAAAAAATGTTTTATAACAACTTCTTCTTTTTTTCTAATAGATGATAAATTATGAACTTTATTCCATTTTAGATACATTTTTAGGTAAATATCAAAAAGCTTTAGTTTCTCAAGAGTTAAAGAAATGTTGTTTAACTTACATAGTTTTTGCAACTTTTCTAAAGATTTATCCATTTTACTTTAGGACTTTTTTTGTTTTTATATAAAAAATGTATAAATCTAGTTTAGCTTGTGTTAATCCAAAATCTTGAGAGATTTTTTCAAGGGCTTCTTCACATTCTAAATAAACTTTTTTTGTAATAGTTTTTCGTGGTTTTACTAATCCTTTTTCAAATAAAAATCTTGAAATATGTCTATCTATTATCGCTACATCATCAAAACCTATATTTCTTAAAAAATGACTTGCTTCTTTATATCCATAGCCGTGAACTTCTTTAACTAAAATTTCCCTTGCAAATTTTCCATTTTTTTCTTTCGCTAAATTTTCTAATAAGGTTTTTTTGTCCCTTAACTTTACAATTCTTTCTGCTCTTTGCATTGCAAATCTATGTCCATTTTTACGAATAATTTCGTATAGTTTATCAATATCGTAATTATGGAAACCTTCTATTCCAACTTCTTTTTGAATTTTTATTCCCATAGTTGCTGAAGAATTTGCAGTCAAAATGCAAAAACAGCCTTCAGAAAAAATATCTGCATCATAAGGCTCTATTTTTAAAAAAGGTTTGAATGAAAATTTTGTTATTCCTTTTTCTTTTAAAGATTTAAACTGGGAAATTCTTTCGTCAACAAACTGTTTAACTTCAGAAATTGCCTTTTGAATTTCTTCCTTTGCTGGTATCAACTATTTTTACCTTTAAATAAATTATACCCGTTTTTAAAAATTCCTTCTGCATCAACAAAAACATTATGTATTATTTTCTTAGAGAACGAAACTTTTTTACCATTATAGATAATTGTTAGATTGTTTGCATTTCCAATAGTTTCAAAGTGTATATTTTTTTCAAAAAATATAACCTTACTTTGTCCTTTTTTTAAGGCTATAACTTCCTTTTTTTCATCAATATTTGCACTTATCCATATATCGTTATTGGCAACAAGAATAATAGGAGATGATAAATACTTATTTTGCGATTTTTTATATATATTTTCTGAAGAGAAATTATAATTAGATAATATTTTTTCAGGTTCTTTTTTAAAAGAATAGGATAAAACGAAAAAGGACATAATAAGAACAACGAGATAAATAATTCTAAAAATTGATAAAAACCTTTCTTTCAGTGTTTTATATCTGTTGTTTTCTAACTTTTTATGTATTTTTTCCTCTTTTAGTTTAGGTTGGTTAGAATTTTCTTTTTGATTTTCTTTAAAATTTTCAATATTAAAATCAGAAATATTTAACTGCTTAGCTATACTTTTTAACATAAAAAGGGAATATGGATAATTTTCTTCTATATATTTTTCATCTTCTTCTAATTTTTTTAAAACAAAAATAGGTATTTTTAACCTTGAGCTTAAATCTTGCAGAGAAATGTTTTGCTTCTTCCTTTCCTTTTTTAAAAGCTCTATTATTTTAGTAAAATTTTCCACAAGAATTTAAAGCTCCGTAAGCTGACCTTCTTTTATATATTTAACTAAAATATTCCAAGCATCTTTAGATAATATCATTTTTTCGCCATTTTCTTCTAAAACTACTTCATATTCTCCTTTTTCATTTTTTCTTACTTCAATATCAGGACAACAAGACGCTGATGAGCACAGAGTTAATCTTTTGATAATTTCCATTTTTGCCCCTCCTCACAGAATATTCTCAATTTAAGTATATAATTAAAATTTTTAATGTGCAATCTTAATTTTATATTTGCTATAATTATCAAAACTCAAGGTTTTGAAGGGGATATAATAAACATGAAAAGGGAAAAATCCAAAAAGCTTTTTGAAGAAGCAAAAAAATATTTAGTTGGTGGTGTAAATTCTCCTGTTAGAGCATTTAAATCTTTAGGAGAAGAACCTATTTTTATAGAAAGGGCAAAAGGTAGTAGAGTTTGGGATGTAGATGGAAATGAATATATAGACTATGTTTTATCTTGGGGTCCTATGATTTTAGGGCATGCTAATGACCAGATAATAAATGCAATAAAACAAGTTTCAAACTTTGGGACAAGTTTTGGTGCTCCTACAAAACTAGAAATAGAAATGGCTAAAGCTGTAATTGATGCAGTTCCTTCTATTGAAATGGTTAGATTTGTAAATTCTGGAACTGAAGCAACAATGTCTGCAATAAGATTGGCTAGAGGATATACAGGTAAAAAGAAAATAATTAAATTTGATGGTTGCTATCATGGGCATGGAGATAGTCTATTAGTTTCTGCTGGTTCAGGGGTTGCAACTCTTGGGATACCGGGGACACCTGGAATTCCAGAAGAGTTAGCTAAGCTAACTATAGTTTTACCTTACAATGATATAGATGCTGTGGAAAAAGCTTTTGAAAAGCACGGTGATGATATTGCTTGTGTAATTATAGAGCCTGTTGCTGGAAACATGGGGGTAATTGCTCCTTCTAAAGAATATCATCAAAAATTAAGAGAAATCACTAAAGAGTATGGAGCATTGCTAATTTGGGATGAAGTTATGACAGGTTTTAGATTATCTCTTGGAGGAGCACAGGAGTTATACAAAATAGAGCCAGATTTAACAACACTTGGAAAAGTTATTGGAGCAGGACTACCTGTTGGAGCTTATGGTGGAAAAGCAGAAATAATGAAGTATGTAGCTCCTGAAGGACCAGTTTATCAAGCAGGAACACTTTCAGGCAATCCACTAGCTATGGCTGCAGGGCTTAAGCAGTTAGAGATTTTAAAAGAAAAAAATCCTTACCATTACCTAGAAGAAAAAGGAAAAAAATTAGAAGATGGAATAAATACATTAATTGAGAAATATGGAATTAAAGCAATTACCCATAGGGTTGGTTCAATGATAACTGTATTCTTTACAGATAAAGAGGTTAAAAACTTTGAAGATGTTAAAAACTGTGATTTAGAAATGTTTAATAAATTTTTCTGGTCTTTAATTGAAAAAGGAGTTTACATTGCACCATCACAATTTGAAGCATCATTTTTAAGCACAGCTCACAGCGATGAGGATATAAATAAAACTTTAAATGCAATAGAAGACACATTTAAAAAGCTTGCATAGGAGGGAATTTATGTCTAACCAAAACATAGAAAAAAATCCTATTCAAATGACAATAGATAACTGGCTAGAAGGTTGGAAAGATAAAAATATAGAAAAAATACTAGAAAACTACACAGATGATGCAGAAATTTACGACCCAAAAATAAAAGAACTTATGCCTGATAAAAAAGAGCTTTTTGTAAAAGGAAAAGATGAAATAAGGGATTATATAAATACTATATGGATATTTTTCCCTAATTTACAATTAAAACCTGTAGGGCTATGGATAAAAGGGAAAATTAAAGGTGCTGAAAGTTTGCTTGAATACTTTATATACCCAGACAAAGAAAAAAATGCATATACAGACGCCGTTGTTAAATTTTTCTTAGATGAAAATAATAAAATTAGGGGAGAATTTTTATACTACGGACTAGGATACACAGAAGACAAAAAAGAGGATAAATAAATGAAATGTCCAAAATGTGGCTCTTTAAATGACAAAGTTATAGATACAAGGCAATCTAAAGATGGAACTGTAATAAGAAGGAGGAGGGAATGTTTAGACTGTGGAAATAGATTTACTACTTATGAGAGATTTGAAGAAGAAAAAATAATTGTTAAGAAAAAAAGTGGAGATACTCAAGCTTTTGACAAAGCTAAAATCATAAGGGGAATACTTCTTGCAGCAAAAAACAGGCCTATTACACAAAAACAAGCTGAAAACATTGCAGAAGAAATTGAGAAGTTTCTTATAGATGAAGGAAAATTACTAGTTGAATCCACAGAAATAGGTGATTTAGTAGAAGAAAGGCTTAGGGAACTGGACCCTATAACTTATATAAGGTTTAAATCTGTTTATAACGAATTTAAAGATATAAAAGATTTTGAAGAAACATTAAAAGAAATAAAAAAGGATTCTAAAGAAGAATAAATAAATAGAAAATAGGTTTTTAATAAAATGGAAATACATATAGTTTTTCTAATGCTTTTTTTAATATTTTTTGTCGCAAGGACACTAGCAGAAATTTTCAATTATTTTAAAATACCACCTGTTTTAGGAGAAATAACTGCAGGAATTATATTAGGACCTTCTTTACTTGGTCTTATTGAACCTAATGAACTTTTAAGAATTCTTGCAGAAATAGGCATTGTATTACTTTTATTTCAGGTTGGGCTAGAGACAGATGTAAGTAAACTAAAAAAAGCTGGAACAAAATCAATAATAGTAGCTTTTTCCGGAGCAGTATTACCTTTTTCATTAGGATTTACTATTAGTCATTATATCTTTAATATTCCGTTGATGCCTTCTTTATTTATTGGGGGAACTTTAACAGCAACTAGTATAGGTATAACTTTAAGAGTTTTAAAAGATTTAAAAAAAGAACGAACAGGTATAGCTCAAATTGTTTTAGGAGCGGCAGTAATTGATGATATTATTGGGGTAATTTTACTTGTATTTATATATGATTTTACAATAACTGGAAAAGTTGATTTGTATCAAGTTGGAAAAGTATCTTTATTCATCTTAATGTTCTTGCTTTTAGCTCCTGTTTTAGCCTATATTTTTTCCCATTTTCTTTTTAAAGTAGAGAAAAAAACTCAACTTCCCGGTTTTATTCCCACAGTTATAATATCCTTAATTTTATTATTTGCATATGTTTCTCATGTGTTTGGAGCTCCTGAAATTTTAGGTTCTTTTGCAGCGGGAATTGCACTATCTAGGAGATTTATTATTCCTTTTGCTGCAGCAATGCAAAAAGATGAAAGATTTTTAGAAAAAGTAGAAAAAGAAATGAACCCGATAATATATACATTTACACCAATATTTTTTGTTATGGTAGGAATTTCTATAAACCTTAGAGAAATTGATTTTTCTACATTATTTTTCTGGGTTTTTGGAATTATTTTGTTAATAGTTGCAGTATTAGGAAAGTTAGTAGGTGCATATTTATTACCTAGAACAAAATTATACAAAAAAACATTAATTGGTGTTTCTATGGTTCCAAGGGGAGAAGTTGGACTAATTTTTGCAGAGCTTGGAAGAACAAACGGGATTTTGCAAGCAGATATATATGCTGTTTTGCTTTTTGTAATAATTATTACAACTTTAGTTCCACCATTTGTTTTAAAATTTTTATTTGAAAAATTTGAGGGAATGAAAATTGAATATACTTGAAGCAATTATTTTAGGAATTTTAGAAGGATTAACAGAATTTTTACCAATTTCATCTACAGGACATCTTATACTTGCTTCTTGGATAATGGGTATACAGCAAACAGAAGCCCATAAAGCTTTTGAAGTTTCTATACAACTTGGTTCTATTCTTGCAGTTGTATTTTTATATAGAGATATTTTATTTAAAAATGTAGAATTATGGAAAAGGCTTATAATTGCATTTATTCCAACAGGAACTTTAGGATTTTTACTTTATAAATTAATAAAATCTCTATTTTCTCCTATTATTGTTGCAGTAATGCTTATAGTTGGAGGAGTAATCTTTTTAGTTGTTGAAAAATTTTACAAAGAAGAAAAACATCAAATAAATTCTATTGATAAAATTTCATACAAAACTGCATTTTTTATTGGTCTATTTCAATCTTTAGCAATGATTCCCGGAACTTCCCGTTCAGGAGCTACAATTATAGGTGGAATTTTACTTGGTTTAAATAGGAAAACTGCTGCAGAGTTTTCTTTTTTACTTGCAGTTCCTACTATGTTTATAGCTACTTTTTATGATATTTATAAACATTATAATGAGTTTCAACTTGATAACTGGATAAATCTAGGCACTGGTTTTATTACTGCATTTATTTTTGGAGTTATTTCAATAAAAGTTCTTTTAAATTTCATTTCAACTTATTCGTTTGTTGCTTTTGGAATTTATAGAATAATAGTTGGATTAATTTTCCTATATTTTGTTTTGTATAATAATTTAATGGTTTAAAACTAAAAAGGAAGGAGAAGAAATTGGAAAAGCAAAATTACAAAAAAACTTTAAATGTAAATGGTAAATCTTATTCTTACTATTCAATAAAAAAACTTCAAGAAGATGGCTTTGCAAATATTGAAAGACTTCCTTTTTCTATAAGAATTTTGGTTGAAAATTTGCTTAGAAATTTAGATGGAAAAGTAGTAAATGAAACTCATTTAAAAAACATTGCAAACTGGCAAGCTAAATACGATACTCCTGTGGAAATTCCCCACCACCCTGCAAGAGTTATAATGCAAGACTTTACAGGAGTTCCTGGTGTTGTAGATTTAGCTGCAATGAGAGATGCAGCAAAGGAACTTGGATTAAATCCTAAAAAGGTAAATCCTTTAGTTCCTGTTGATTTAATTATTGACCACTCTGTCCAAATAGATTTCTTTGGAAGCGAAGATGCTTACAGAAAAAACTTAGAGCTTGAATATAAAAGAAATAAAGAAAGGTATCAACTTCTAAAATGGGCACAAAAGGCATTTGATAATATGAGGGTTTTTCCTCCGGGCTCTGGAATAATACACCAAGTCAACCTTGAATATATTGCAAGAGTAGTTTTAACAAAAGAAGCAGATGGAGAAACTCTAGCTTACCCTGATACACTTGTTGGAACTGACTCTCATACAACTATGATAAATGGTCTTGGAGTAATGGGCTGGGGAGTTGGTGGAATTGAGGCTGAAGCGGTAATGCTTGGACAGCCTTACTATATGAAAATTCCTGAAGTTATTGGAGTTAAACTAACAGGAGAACTTCCAGAAGGGGCAACAACAACAGATTTAGTTTTAACAATTACACAAAAATTAAGAGAAGTTGGAGTTGTTGAAAAATTCGTTGAGTATTTCGGAGAAGGAATTAAAAAACTATCACTACCAGATAGAGCTACAATTGCAAATATGGCTCCAGAATACGGAGCAACAATGGGATTTTTCCCTGTTGATGAAGAAACTGTCAATTTCTTAAGATTAACAAATAGAGGGGAAACTGCACAATTAGTTGAAAGCTATACAAAAGAGAATATGCTTTTCTATACAGGAAATGAAATCCCCGAGTATTCACAGGTTATAGAAATAGATATGTCTAAAATAGAGCCTTCTTTAGCAGGTCCTTCTAGACCACAGGACAGAGTTGCTTTAAAAAACATGAAAAAAACATTCGTAGATTTATTAAACTGCAACTATAACAGAGAAATAGATATAAAAGAAATTACTGCATTTGAGGATGAAGCAGGAAAGGATTTAGAAGTAGGAGAGTGTAGAATTCATAAAGGTAAAAAATTTGTTAAAGTTAAACTAGAAGATGAAGAAATCGTTTTATCAGATGGTAGTGTTGTAATTGCTTCTATTACTTCCTGTACAAATACATCTAACCCATCTGTTTTAATTGGAGCAGGAATACTTGCTAAAAAGGCAGTGGAAAAAGGATTAACAGTTAAACCTTACGTAAAAACATCTTTAGCTCCAGGTTCTAGAGTTGTAGAAGCATATCTTAAAAAAGCAGGATTACTACCATATTTAGAAGCATTAAGATTTCACATTGTTGGTTTTGGTTGCACAACCTGTATTGGAAACAGTGGTCCCCTAAATCCAGAAATAGAAAAGGCTATAAAAGAAAATGACCTTATCGTATCTGCTGTTTTATCAGGAAATAGAAACTTTGAAGCAAGAATACACCCAGATGTTAAAGCAAACTGGCTAGCTTCTCCAATATTAGTTGTAGCTTATGCAATAGCAGGAAGAACAGATATTGATTTAACCACTGAACCAATTGGAAAAGACCCTAACAAAAATCCTGTTTATTTAAAAGATATATGGCCAACTCAAGAAGAAATTAAACAAGTTTTAAGTGAAGTTTTAACTCCTGATATCTTTGAAGAAAAATACAAAAATATATTAGATGGAGATGAATTCTGGCAAGCACTTGATGCTCCAACTGGTGAAACATTTGAGTGGGACGAAAATTCAACATATATAAGAAAACCTCCTTATTTTGATGGGTTTAAATTAGAAATAGAGGCTCCCAAAGACATAAAAGGAGCTAGGGTTTTAGAACTTCTTGGAGATAGTATTACTACTGACCATATTTCTCCTGCAGGAAAAATACCTCCTGAGTATCCAGCTGGTAAGTATCTACTTGAAAGAGGTGTTTCTGTAGAAGAGTTTAACTCATACGGAGCAAGAAGAGGAAACCATGAGGTTATGGTAAGGGGAACTTTTGCAAATGTTAGAATTAAGAATAAACTGGTTGCTCCAAAAGAAGGTGGATATACTTTAAAACTTCCTGAGAAAGAAGAAATGTTTGTTTATGATGCATCTGTAAAATATGCAGAAGAAGAAACTCCTCTTATTGTTTTAGGCGGAAAAGAGTATGGAACAGGTTCATCTAGAGACTGGGCTGCAAAAGGAACAGCACTTCTTGGGGTAAAAGCTGTTATAGTTAAGTCATTTGAAAGAATTCACAGGTCAAACTTAGTAGGAATGGGTGTCTTACCACTTGTTTTTGAAGAAGGTCAAGGCTGGGAAGAGCTTGGACTTGATGGAACAGAAGAGTATGAAATAATTGGAATAGAAAATATATCTCCTGGGGCAAATTTAACAATTAGAGCAAAAAAAGAAAATGGTGAAGTTGTTGAATTCAATGTGAAAACAAGACTTGATACTGCTGTTGATGTTGAATATTTCAAAAATGGTGGAATTCTTCCAATGGTATTAAGGAAAATAGCTAAACAAAACTAACTAAGCTTTAATTGGGGGCTTTGCCCCGTATTTTCATGTTTATAAATTTCTACCTTATTTTTTCCTGCATTTTTTGCTTTATACATTGCTACGTCTGCTTCATATAAGATGCTATCTATGGAGTATATTGGTTCTCTTACTTGGGCAATGCCTATTGATACAGTTATATTTATAGTGCAATACCCTTTAAAATAATCTTCTACAGATTTTCTTATTTTTTCTGCTACATTTTTTGCACCTTCTAAAGTAGTTTCAGGGAGAATTACTAAAAATTCTTCTCCTCCTATTCTTCCTATTACATCTGTTTTTCTTACTATATTTTTTAGCAATATTGCAAAGTCTTGTAAAACTTTATCTCCAAATTGATGTCCCAAATTATCGTTTAACTTTTTAAAATTATCTATATCTATCATTAAAATTGATAAGGGCCTTTTATATCTTTTTGCTCTATAAAGTTCATCATTAAGTGTTTGAAAAATTTTTCTTCTATTGTAAACACTTGTTAGTGTGTCAAAATTTGCTAGTTTTGCTAAATTTTGTAAATTTTCTAGTATTTCTTTAATAATTGTATTTGCTACATATGCAGTTATCATTATTGATATAACTATTGTAAAAAGTGAAGATTTTTCATAAGGAAGGTTTATTATTCCTTTTAAATACAGTAATATGGAAAATACAATTAATGTAGTATAAAAGAATACAAATCTATTAGCATATTTTATAGGTAATAAGAAATAAGCTATTTCTATAAGGAATATAGACCATATAAACCCTAAATTCCCTAATCCACCAATCAAAAATACTAAGTATGTTAAAACAGAGATAGATATAAAAAATATAATCATTGTTTTTATACAATTTTTTGTATTTTTGTAGTATATGTATCCACCAATTATTCCTATTAATGACAAAATAAAAATAGGTATATAAAAGTTTAAATCTTCATATATATAATGTAAAAGGGTGTATATTAAAATTACAATGGTAGATATGAGCAAAAAGGATTTTATATTTTTCTCTATATTAAATTTAAAATCCTTATTATCATCTAATATAAACATCATCTCCCCCATTTTAAAGCAGTATAATATTATAAAAATTTTTCTTTTTTTTCAAGGAAATAATAATGGATTTTTTTAATTTTTTAGAAAAAAACTTAAAAAGTATAAAAGAAAATAAACTTTATAGGCAAAGAAAAGTTATTAAAGACCTAATAGATTTTTCCTCAAATGATTATCTTGGCTTAAAGAATAATGAAAAAACAAAAGAAAAGTTATTGAAAAACATAAAAAATCTATCTTTAGGTAGTGGAGCTTCTACACATATTAGTGGATATACAGAAATTCAAGAAAAATTAGAAAACTTCCTTGCAAAATTTAAAGAAACAGAAAGTTGCATAGTTATTGGTTCTGGGTATATGGCAAATGTTGGGTTAATTTCTGCATTAGCAACAGAAAAAGATGTAATTTTTAGTGATGAATTAAATCATGCATCAATAATTGATGGAATTAGATTATCAAAGGCTAAAAAAGTAATATACAAACACTGTGATATAAAGGATTTAGAAGAAAAGCTAAAAAATACAAATACAAAAGGGATAAAATACATAATCACCGATGGAATTTTTAGTATGGAAGGAGATATTGCACCTATTGATAAATTATACAACCTAGCAGAAAAATATGATGCAGTTTTAATAATAGACGATGCTCATTCTACAGGGGTAGTTGGAGAAGGAAAGGGAAGTTTATTTCATTACAGATTAAAACCTAATAATAGAATTATCCAAATGGGAACTTTATCAAAAGCAGTAGGAAGCTATGGAGCTTATATATGTGGAAGTAATCTTTTAATTGAATATCTTATAAATAAAATGAGAACAGCAATTTTTACAACTGCACTATCACCAATTCAAAACTTCATATCACTAGAAAATTTAAAGATTTTGGCTAATGAGCCTCAAAGAAGAAAGTATGTTTTACAGCTTTCAAAATATTTAGCAGAAAATCTTAAAAATCTAGGCTTTGATATAAGGTATTTTGGAACCCCAATAATTAGCCTAATAACAAAAACTCCTGAAAAAGCTTTAAAATACAGTGAGTATTTAAAACAAAAAGGTTTTTTTATACAAGCAATTAGACCTCCAACGGTTCCGCAAGGTAAAAGCAGATTAAGAATTACAGTTAGCTATAACCATAGTAAAATAGATGTAGATAATTTAATAGATACTTTTGAAGATATAAAGAGGAAGTTAAAATGAGAAAATTAATAGATAAAATTAAATCACCAAAGGGCATAGAAATAATTTTAGAACTTGAAGAAGAAAAACAGATTTATATTCTCACAATAAAATCAGAAAAAGAAACAAAAATATTTGAAGGAAATATTGAAGAGATTCAGGAAGTAGCACATCACTATTTCATAAATTCTTTAAAAGAGTTGAAAAATCATTTAGAAATAACATTATTGGAAGAGCTATACAAAAAAAGCTAAGGAGGTTAAAGGTTGAAACTAGTGATTTTAGATGCAAAAACTTTAGGAAATGATATAGATTTATCAGGGTTTTCTCAATTTGGAGAAGTTGAAATTTTCCAAACGACAAAACCAGAAGAAACTTTAGAAAGAGTAAAAGATAAGGATATAGTAATTACAAACAAAGTTATAATTGATAAAAATATAATAGATAATGCACCAAATCTAAAATTAATATGCGTTGCTGCTACAGGTGTTAATAATATAGATATAAAGTATGCTAAACAAAGAGGTATTCAGGTTAGAAATGTAGCTGGATATTCTACAGAAAGTGTTGTTCAGCATACTTTTGCAATGCTTTTTTATCTTTTAGAAAACTTAAGATACTATGATGATTATGTTAAATCTGGCGAATATGCAAAAAGTGATATTTTTACCCATTTAGGAAAACCTTTCTGGGAAGTTAGAGGAAAAACTTGGGGAATTATTGGTCTTGGAACAATTGGAAGAAGAGTTGCAGATGTAGCATCATCATTTGGAGCTAATATTATATACTATTCCACTTCAGGAGTTAAAAGGAAAGAAAAATATCCAAGGGTTTCTCTGGAGGAACTATTAAAAACTTCTGATATAGTATCAATACACGCACCATTGAATGAGAAAACTAAAGGGCTAATAGGATATGAACAAATAAAATTAATGAAACCTACTGCATATTTACTTAACTTAGGTAGAGGAGGAATAGTTATAGAAGAAGATTTGGCAAAAGCTTTAGATGAAAGCTTAATTGCAGGAGCAGGATTAGATGTTTTGGAGAAAGAACCTATTGCAGAAGATAATCCTCTTCTAAAAATTAAAAACAAAGAAAAACTGTTTATTACCCCTCACATAGCTTGGACTTCAATAGAAGCTAGGAAAACTTTAATCAATGAGATAATTGAAAATATTAAAGCATTTTTAGAAGGAAAAGATAGGAATAGAGTTGCTTAAAATTTTATGGTATAGAGAAGTTCAAACAACTATAGTTGGAGGATAGTTTACTTTACTATTCTT
>DTZN01000240.1 GCA_012961365.1 Hydrogenothermaceae bacterium | reverse complement strand
CCTTTGTCGATGGGAATATTTACATAACTGACTCCACCACCGCCGAGATGGTAAAACTTATGGAGAATACCTACAGGGATGTAAATATAGCCTTGGCAAATGAATTTGCAAAAATATGCGAGGAGATAAATGTAAATGTATGGGAGGCTATAGATCTAGCAAATAGACATCCAAGGGTGAATATACTTAATCCTGGTCCTGGGGTAGGGGGACACTGTATAAGTGTAGATCCCTGGTTTATAGTGGAAGTGTCCAAGAATGCAAAACTTATCAGAAGTGCAAGGGAGTTAAACGACAGTATGCCTTATTACGTCTGCGATCTTCTCTGTAAGGAACTTAAGAGGAGGAAAATAGAGGATCCAAAGGTTGCCATATTTGGAGTTGCCTATAAAGGAAATGTAGAGGATACAAGGGAGAGTCCTGGAAAGAAGGTAATAAAGTGCCTTATATCTAAGGGGATCTCAGTCTCTATATACGATCCCTATGTAAAAACATTTGAGTATCCATTGGAGAGTTTAAAGGATTGTGTTAAAAACGCCGATGTCATCCTGGTGATAACAGATCATGAGGATTTTAAAAACTTTAAAGAGGAGGAGATTAGAGAGATATATTATTTGATGAGGAATAAAATAGTAATAGATACGAGAAATGTGCTTAATCAGGATCTCTGGAGGAATGTTGGTTTTTACGTTAAGTTGCTAGGAGATGGTAAATGTAAGTTGTAATTATTTTCCTAAATCGTTGGAACCTAATACTTTTTAAGGAAAAAGGCTGATTACCTGTATTACAGTAATCTATTATCGACTTTTAATTATTTTTATAATTTTTATTTTCATAATAAAAACTTTTATGTAATTACTCGCTACAATCATAGTTCTTATTATGCTATGGCAGTACATCAATTGGCACAACAAATAAAATCACTTTATAATAATGTAGATTTAAAAATCATATGGGGTTGGTTAAGCAACCATCGATAAAATAAAATGTTAAAGATAATTTTAATTAGATAAAAATAAAATTATAATAGATATCTATTCAAAGCTAAGCTTTTCTGCAGAACATTTCGAATGAGCAATACTTACACCTATTATCTTGACACTTTGGTAAATGTGAAAAATCTTTCATTTTTATAGCTTTAATAACTTCTTCTGCTAAATTTAATACCTCCTCTGCTTTATTACTATCATACTCGATCTCTCTTTGATGTATTTCACCAGTTTGTCTCTCCACAATCAGAAGGATAGCTTTCTTAATTCCTGTTATGTGCATATAAGTATTGACCTGTAATATCCATTGAATTAGAACTGGAGAATATAATTCTCTGACAGTTTTAATTTCCACAATATGATCAGGATTAGCTGCATCGATTCTACCAACTAATTTAAAATTATCTTTTAGATCCAAACTAACTTCAACCTCTACTTTATAACCCATTTGTTCAAGCTGATCCTGAATTATCCTATGAATATATTTTCCTGCTAATACATCATCTCTCAATACTTGGATTGCAGGCTTGAAGAAGTAAGAGAAAAACTCCTTTCGAGGGCAGTAACACAATGTGGAAATATGCAACTCGTTGGGTTTTCTAGGAGTATCCTCAAACAACTTAATCCTTGACAGGTCAAGCATATTAATTTACTCTCTTAGAACTAATCGCTATATTCCTCATCGATTACAACTGAAAGGGCGAGTGGTAAAGAATGGAAGATTATTTTAATTTATTCTTATTTTATTTTTTCTCTATTTTCATAATTCTTTATAATTTATTCTTTATAATTTTATCCATATTTATATGTTGAATAGTTGTTAATGTTGGAGTTGGAGTTGAAAGTTGAAAAAAATTACAACATGTTGTTCAACAAACTCAAGCAACTTGT
>DTZN01000239.1 GCA_012961365.1 Hydrogenothermaceae bacterium | reverse complement strand
TCCGACCTCCTGCGTGTCGGGCAGGCGCTCTAGCCATCTGAGCTAACCGACCAATAAGGTTTAAAATTATACCAAATTTCACAGTAATTTCACATTAGGTATATACAATATAAACTAGAAATTAGTAGCTACCGAAAGCCGATGTTTTCTCAAACCTCCTCCCAGACTTTCCCTGCTCTTCATGGGCAGGGTTTTTTTACAGTAAAAGGGCTTTTTTCATAACTTCAATAGGTGCATTTTTTTCAGTCCATATCTCAAAAGCTTTAGCCCCTTGGTATAAAAGCATAGGAAGTCCATCTTGCCATTTGCAGCCTTTTTTTTGTGCAGTTTCAATAAGAGGAGTTTTTTTATATATAATATCTATGACAATATGCCTAGAAGATATAGCCTCATAATTAAAAAGAGGTTTATCATCTTCTCTTAAGCCAACAGACGTAGTATTTACAATAATATCTACACTGTCTAATACACAGCATTCAATTTTTTCATAAGGTATTGGGATTATAATTTCTTTAGCAAATTTTGTTAATTTTAAAAAATCTTTTTGTATTTTAAATATTTTTTCTATAGTTCTATTTGCTTGATAAATTTTGCTAACTCCTTCTTTTATAAGTCCATAAATAACGGCTCTAGATGCTCCTCCTGCTCCTAAAACAAGAACATTTTTTCCTGCCAAATTAGGTTCCAGTTCTTTTAAACCTTCAATAAATCCAAAAGCATCTGTATTATATCCAATTAAATATCCGTCTATATTTTTTACAGTATTACATGCTCCAATATATAAAACTTCTTCTGAAATTTCATTTATATATTGGATTATATACTCTTTGTGTGGAACTGTTATATTAATTCCTTTAATGTTCAAAGCTTTAACTGCTTCTACTGCCGTTTTTAAATCTTCGGGTTTTACTTCAAATGGCACATAAATGGCAGGAATATTGTAATAAGAAAAAGCAGAAGTCTGAAACTGGGGAGATTTAGAATGCTTTACAGGATATCCGAATATTCCGTAAACTTGAGTTTCACCAGAAATATCTACTGTTATTTTCATTCTGAAATTGTAAACTTAGTTTGCCCTATTTTTACAGCTTTTACCCAAGGTAAAAACTGCTTTATAGCAAGTATAACTGTATCTTTCATAGTAAGGTCCGAAACTGGACATGTTGCACAAGTTCCAATAAGTTCTAAATAAACCTCGTTATTTTCAACTTTTACTAAAACTATATTACCCTCATCAATAGCTAAAGCAGGTCTAATTTTTTCTAATACTTCTTCAACTTCTTTTTCTCTATCAATAACAGACATAGCAATTACCTCACTATTAAAATTTATTCTTCTAATAAAGGTTTTGATATTTCAAGACCTAATTTATCATGTAAATCTTTAAAAAACTGCTTTTGTTTTTCTTCAGATAATCCTATCACATTAAAAGCTCCTTGAATTGAAAGCCTTTTTAAGGCTATATCTTCTATTCTCTCTTTGTAAAAAAACTCAAAATAACTTTTTATCAATTCCTCTGATTCTGGATACTCTTCTAGTAAGTGGAAAACTTTAAAATCTGCACTTATCCTCATTCTTGTGTTTTCCTTACAAAAAATCTTAAAAGCCCATCTTCATCAATGTATCCTAAGTATTCATTTCCAGTTGTTTCACACCAAGCAGGAACATCTTGAATAGCCCCTTCATCGTCTGCTTGCAATTCTATAATTTGTCCTACTTTTGCAGTTTTCATAACTTTTGCAAGTTCAGTTATAGGTATTGGACAATAAGTTCCTGTTGCATCATGAACTATATCTGGATTTATGCTTTCTAAATCTATACTCATTATACCCTCCAGTTTTCCAAAATTTCTTCCTGTAATTTCTGTCCTAAAATTATATCTTCTTTATACTTATTTTCAAGGTGTGAAGGAGGTATTATTTTAACCTCTATTTTACCTTCTTCATCTGTTTTACTGTATCTTGCTATAAGGTCTGCTATTTGTTTTTTGTCTTCTTCTGTTAAAGTTTCTCCTACTATAGGCCTTGCTATTGCAACAGCACCTTTTCCAATAGGCTCTGCATACCAGTATTTTTTTCTTATTCCTTTTATAAAATTGCCTTCCCCTTCGTTTCTTGTAATTATTACTTTTGTTTTAGATGGAAGTCTAAAGTGCCTTCCTATTGTTAATAAGTATAATTCGTCTTTAGTTATAAAGTTTTCTACTGCTATAACTTCCTTATATTTTCTTGCAAAGTTTTCATCTGTTAAATAGCAACAACCACCTGCTGGTTGTTCATATTCATCTATACCAAATCTCTTTGCAAGCTCTATTTGTCTTTTCCTACTTCTACCAGATATATTTTCTAGTTTTTCTCTATCTATCCACCCTTTTATCTCAGGAATGGTTGGAGGTAGAAGTTTTGCAGATAATGGTTTAACAACTAAACCTTCCACTCCTGCTTCTTTTTCTATAATTTTCATAGCCTTTAAATGTTGACTCATAGGTCTTTGATTTAGAACTTCACCAGATATAATAAAGTCTGCACCTATTTCTTCCATATATCTTTTTGCATGTTTATACATATAAGCTCTACAGTCTATACATGGGTTTATGTTGCTTCCATATCCATACTTTGGATTTTGAATTATGTCAAAATATCCTTCAGAAATGTCTATGATTTCTAAAGGAAATCCATATTTGGCGGCGTATTTTAAGGCAGGGTTCATAAAATGAGAGCCATCTTCTTTTTTTTCTCCTCTTCTTCTCTTTGTTTCTGTGATACAAAAACCTGTATAAAAATGAAGGGCTATAACTTCTATCCCTTGGGATTGAATGAGCTTTATAGCAAGAGTAGAATCAAGCCCTCCAGAGTAGAGGGCCACTACTTTTCTTTTTTTCATGGTTTATTTACATAATCCCTTTTCTTTTGCTTGCTGTAATATTTCTGAAATATGTATTTCCCTTTCTCCATCTGGGTCATCTTCTATAGATTTACAAAGACCACAGGCAGTCCCTGCGTCTGTTGTATCCACTATTGCATCTATATCGCAAGCTCCATTTTCTATAGCTTGCAAAATTTCCCCTAATGTAATTCCCATACAAAAACAAACTTCCGTATCCTTATCCATAGAGAAGATGTCTTTAGCCATCTTCTCACCTCTCTATCCAATATGTTCTAAGTCTACACTTTCCTCTTCATGTTCTTCTTCTATGCAATCTGGAATTTTAGCAGCTTCTTCAACTCTACCTTGTTTTAAAAGGTAATCTTTAATAGCTACATGTAAAGTTTCAAGTCCTAAATTTGTGCAGTGGATTTTTTGTGGAGGAAGTCCTCCAAGCTCTTCAAAAATTTCTTTATAGGTTAAGTTCAATGCATAATCAATAGGTTTTCCTTTTACCATCTCAGTTAACATAGAAGAAACAGCTATTGCAGAACCACAACCAAAAGTTTTAAATTTAACATCTTCTATAACATCATTTTCTGGGTTTACTTTTATAGTAAACAACATTGCATCTCCACAAGATGGATTACCACATTGCCCATATCCATCTGGATTTGGAATTTCTCCTAAATTTCTTGGGTTCGTAAAGTGGTCTAGAACCTTCTCACTATATTCAAACATTTTGATTACCTCCTTAGAAATATCTTTTATTTTCGCCTTTTAATTTAGTATCCCACACACATATACTCAATGAGATTTATCACAATAAATAAAATAGATTATAATAAACTCTAAATAAAATTTAATAAGGAGGAAAAATTTTGGGAATAGGTAAAAAAGTTAGATTAGAAAGGATAATAAATAGAGATACAGGAAAAACAATTATTGTTCCTATGGACCATGGAGTTAGCTCTGGTCCTATGAAAGGACTGGTAAGTATTAAAGAAACTGTTGAAAAAATTGCAGAAGGGGGAGCTAATGCAATCATTTTACACAAAGGTGTTGTAGAACAGGGACATAGAGGAAAAGGTAAGGATGTTGGTTTAATTGTTCACATGTCTGCATCTACAGATTTATCATTAAGAAAAAATGATAAAGTTTTAGTTTGCTCTGTTGAAGAAGCTATAAAGCTTGGTGCAGATGGTGTTTCTATACATGTAAATATTGGTGCTGAAGATGAAAAACAAATGTTAAAAGACTTTGGAGAAGTCTCTAAAAAATGTTTAGAGTGGCAAATGCCACTTATAGCAATGCTTTACTATAGAGGTCCTGAGGTTAAAAATCCATTTGATGCAGATGCTATAGCACATATTGCAAGACTTGGAGCAGAACTTGGAGCAGATATAGTTAAAGTTCCTTATACTGGAGACCCTGAAAGTTTTAAAAAGGTTGTTAAAGGTTGTCCTGTTCCTGTTGTAATTGCAGGAGGACCTAAAGTTAATTCTGATAAAGAATTACTTCAAATGATATATGATGCAGTAGTAAAGGCAGGTTGTGCAGGATTATCTGTTGGTAGAAATGTATTCCAGCATGATAATATTGTTGGTATAACTAGAGCTTTATCTAAAATTGTTCATAAAAATGCTACTGTAGATGAAGCTCTAAAAGAATTAGGGGGATAGGGAATACCCTTCCCTTTATGTTAATTGTAAAACAATTTCATTTATGACAGATAATCCTTTTATATTTAAAATTAGTCTATTATCTTTTATATAACCAAATCCATTATCAACAAGTATCTTTGCTTTTGATAAATTTACTAAATCTAATTCCACTCCCCAAATTGTCCTAAGACCTAGCATGACTTTTTCGAAATTTTTGTCTTTTTTTGTTAATTTTTCTTTATATTCTACTGGAAGTTCATTGTTAGATAATTTTTCAAAGTAAGCACTTAAATTTTTTGTGTTTGTAAACCTAAAATCTTTTATGTATGACGAAGCAGAAACACCAACTCCTAAATAATATTCATCAACCCAGTAAAAAATATTATGTTTACATTCATATCCTTTTTTTGCCCAGTTTGAAAGTTCATACCTATAAAAACCTTTTTTTTCTAGTGTTTCATTTATAAGATAAAACATTTCTATAGTTTCTTCTTCACCTGGAAGTTTATATTTTCCATCTAAAACCATACTACCAAGGGGAGTATCATTATAAGCAGTAAGCATATATGCTGAAATATGGGTTATAGGTAAATTTGTATACCTATTTAAATCTTTTTTTAAATCTTTTAAGTTTTGGTCCTCAACTCCATAAATTAAGTCTAGATTTATATTGGTTATTTCAGCTTTTATACAATTGTCTATTAGTTTAACAGTTTGCTTTTGATTATGGTCTCTACCTAGTTTTTGTAATGTTTTTCTATTGAAACTTTGATTTCCTATGCTAATTCTGTTTACACCAGCTTCTTTTAAGATTTTTATTTCTTCTAAAGAAAGAGTATTAGGATTTGCTTCCAAGGTTATTTCTAAGTTTTGGATACATGTGAAATTTTCTTTGATAAATCTGATAACTTTTTCTATTAAATTACTGGAAATTAAGCTTGGAGTTCCTCCTCCAAAATATATTGTTTCTATATTAAATTGAAATTTATTTTTATATAACCTTAATTCTTTTATTAGAAAATTTATGTATTTTTTGTGTAGATTTTGGTCTGTATTTGTTATTGATAAAAAATCGCAGTAAGGACATTTTAAAGAGCAAAAGGGGATATGTATATATATCCCCTTAATAGGTTTATTTTCTATGTTGCCACCCCTTCTTCTTTCCATATAGTAAAGTCTTCACCTTCTGTTAGTAATTTTCTACCTAATTTCCTTGCCATTTCTTCATCTTTCCCTGGTTCCCTACCTGCTCTAGTTAAATATCCACCGGCCATTAAGCAGTTGGCAACTTCCATAGCAATATCGTGGTAATTTCTTAAGTTTTGCTCTCTTCCTCCACATAATCTTATTTCTGCTTTTGGATTAAATATTCTAAATAATGCAACTATTTTTAAACATCTTGCAGGTGTTAAGTTATTTGCTTTTTCTAAAGGGGTTCCTGGAATTGGAATTAAAAAGTTTAAAGGTATAGAATGAACTTCTAATTGTCTATAGGTATCTGCTAAATCTACTATATCTTCATTTGTTTCTCCCATTCCAAAAATACCACCAGTGCAGGTAGATAAACCTACTTCTTGAATGGCCTTTATTGTATTTAATCTATCTTGCCAAGTATGAGTACTTACAATATTAGGGAAAAATTTTTCTGATGTTTCTAAATTGTGGTTAATTCTGTTTACCCCAGCTTCTTTTAAAAGCTCTAAATCTTCCTTATCAACTGTTCCTATAGAGCAACAAACCTTTACTGGATATTTTTGTTTTATTTCTTTAACTGCATCTGCAATTTTTTCAACTTCTTCTTTTGTGGCCCTTTTTCCTGAAACAACGATACAGTATCTATTTGCATTTATTGAAACTGCTTTTTCTGCTCCTTCAAGCATTTGTTCTTTTGAAACTAGTCCATAAGCATTTATAGGTGTTGGATATTTTGATGATTGGGCACAAAAGGAACAATCTTCTGAGCAAGCACCATTTTTTGCATTTATAAGAGAGCAAAATTCCATCTCATTTTTAAAGTAATACTCTCTAATCTTTGAAGCTTCTTCAACTAAATCCATAACAAACTCTTCAGGAGTATTTAATATTTTTAACCCTTCTTCTTTGGTTAATTTTTCTCCTGATAATACTCTATCTGCTATCGAGCTTATAAATTCTTTATATTCTTGCATACTAATCTCCTTTGTTAACCAAAAATTTTTACTTAGTTTACCATAAGAAAATTATATTTTCTATATATTTTGTTTCCAAAATTGTATCTGTTCTAAAATTCTTTCTTTTGCAGTTCCACCATAAGTTTTTCTAGCATCTGCTACAAAATAAGGGTTTAAAATTTGTAGTGCATCTTTTTCAAATAATGGTGAAAATTTTTTTAGTTCTTCTAATGTAATACTTTCTAGTTCTCTATTTTTAGAAGTTAAATATCCAACAATTTGCCCAACTATATGGTGAGCATTTCTAAATGGAACTCCTTTTCTTACAAGGTAATTTGCTAAATCTGTTGCTAATGCAAAACCACCAGCCGATTTCTCCAGAATTTCTTTCCTTGGTTTTAAGCCTTCTATTATTTTCGCCATTCCAATTATAGAACCTTTTAATGTTTTTACTGCGTCAAAAACTGGTTCTTTATCTTCCTGTAAATCTCTGTTATAAGCCATTGGAAGACCTTTTACAATTGTTAAAAGTGCTATTAAACTACCATAAACCCTTCCAACCTTACCTCTTATAAGTTCTAAAACATCAGGATTTTTCTTTTGTGGCATAATTGATGAGCCAGTTGTTAACTTATCTGGAAGTTCTACAAAAGAAAACTCTGCCGAATTCCATATTATTAAATCCTCACTAATTCTTGATAAATTTGCCATACATATACTTGCACTTGCTAAAAACTCTATAATTGCATCTCTTGAAGATGTTGCATCTAAAGAATTTCTCATAATAGTTGAAAATCCAAGTTCTTTAGCAGTTTGCTCCCTATCTAGTGGGAAATCTACCCCTGCTAAAGCACCACTTCCAAGTGGCATTTGGTCTATTCTTTTTAAATTATCTTTAAATCTTTCTTCATCTCTGTTAAATATTTCTAGATATGCTAAAAAGTAATGGGAAAGTCTAATTGGTTGTGCTCTTTGTAAATGGGTATATGCAGGCATTACTATATCAATAGTTTCCTCTGCTTTTTTTAAAAGGGCCTTTTTTAACTGTCGAAGAAGATTAATTATATTATTTGTTTCTTCTTTTAAATATAGTCTAAAAGCCGTTATCACCTGGTCATTTCTACTTCTTCCTGTGTGGAGTTTTCCTCCTATATCTCCTATTTTTTCAATGAGGGCTTTTTCTATATTCATATGAACATCTTCAAGTTCTTTTTTCCACTGAAATTTTCCTTGTTTTATTTCCTCTCTAATTTCTTCTAAGCCTTTAATTATTTTTTCTGCATCTTCTTTGGGAATTATTCCTTGATTTCCAAGCATCCTTGCATGGGCTATACTTCCTGCAATATCGTATAAAGCAAGTTCTTTATCAAAGGAAACACTTTCTGTAAATTCTTCAACAAAGGCATCAGTGCTTTCTGAAAATCTTCCACCCCAAAGTTTTTTTTCTGCCATGTTTTTCACTCTCCAACTTTATAAAGTTTAACCAAATAATGATATACTACTAGTGATGAAACTTAAATACATTTTTCTTTCAGTCTTAGTAATACTGGTTATAAATTTACTTGCAGATTTTCTATTTATAAAAGATAAAAAAGAAAAAGAATCTATAATTTACAAAAC
>DTZN01000238.1 GCA_012961365.1 Hydrogenothermaceae bacterium | reverse complement strand
TTATTCAACAAGCATCAGCAACAAATAATGGACAAAGAGGTAATGGCAATGATATACAAACAGGAAATTAACAAACCTTATGAAGAAGTTTTTTCAAAAAAATGAAATTATAAATCTTTGTGATGCTAATGATATAAAAGATATAGCAAACGAGATTAATAATATAATAAGAAAAATAATAAAAGAAATTTCTGGGGAGTAATCTCTCCCCTTAACTTTGTGAGATTTAATTTTTAAATTTCCACCACCATACAAGTAGTAGCTTTTTTAACACCTCTTATAGGGTTTATTTCTTTTATAACAACTTTACCTATTTCATTTTGGTTTTCTCCTTCTACAAAGACAATAATATCATATATACCAGTTACAACATCTGCAGAGCGAACATTTTCAAGTTTTCCAAGTTCTTCAAGTATGTATGGTATATGTGCAGGGTCTGCTTCTATTAAAACATATGCTTTAGCTTTATCTTTTAAATCAACATCTTTTAAAAGCTCTGAAAATGTTATTGGAACTTCATTGAGTTTCTCTTCCATATTTATCCTCCAATTATAGTATATATTTACTTAAATCTTCATCTTGAACTATATCTTTTAATTTAGATTGTACTACCTTTTTATCAATAATTATAGTTTGCCCCTTTAAATCTGGTGCTTCAAATGAATAATCTTCCATAATTCTTTCTAAAATTGTATGTAATCTTCTTGCTCCTATGTTTTCTGTTTTTTCATTAACTTCTTCTGCTATTTTTGCTATTTCTTCTATTGCATCGTCTGTAAATTCCAAATAAACCCCTTCTGTTTCCATTAATGCTTTATACTGCTTAATAAGAGCATTTTTAGGCTCTGTAAGTATTCTTATAAAATCATCTTTTGTTAATGCTTTTAGTTCTACTCTAATTGGAAATCTTCCTTGTAGTTCTGGGATTAAATCTGATGGTTTTGACAAATGAAAAGCTCCAGCGGCTATGAATAATATATGGTCAGTTTTTATTGGTCCATATTTGGTTGAAACAGTAGTTCCTTCTACTATTGGGAGTAAATCTCTTTGAACTCCTTCTCTTGAAACATCAGGTCCTGAAGTTTTAGACTTACCTGTAACTTTGTCTATCTCATCAATAAAAACAATCCCGTAATTCTCTGCTCTGTAAACTGCTTCTTGAGCTACTTCATCCATATCAATTAATTTTTCAGCTTCTTCATTTTTTATGTATCTTAAAGCATCTTTTACTGTCATTTTTCTTCTTTTTTTCTTAGGTGGTGCAAGTGATGAAAATAAATCTTTAAGCTGGTTTTCTATATCTTCCATTCCAGGAGCAATTACTCCTCCAACAACAGCTGGTTTTTCATTAACTTCAATTTCAATAATCTTATCATCAAGTTTTCCTTCTTTTAAGAATTGTCGAAATTTTTCTCTAGCAGGAGATTCCTCTGGTTTTTCTTCCTCTAGTGTTCCAAGTCTTCTAACCTTTCTTGGAACTAAATAGTCTAATATTTTTTCTTCTGCTATTTGTTGTGCTTTTTCTTCTACTTCTTTTAGTTTTTCAGCTTTTACCATTTTAAATGAAGCTTCAGCAAGTTCTCTAATTATTGCTTCAACATCTCTACCTACATATCCAACTTCTGTAAATTTTGTAGCTTCTACTTTTATAAATGGAGCATTTACTAAAATGGCAAGTCTTCTAGCAATTTCTGTTTTTCCAACACCTGTTGGTCCTATCATAAGTATGTTTTTAGGAATTACCTCATCTCTAAGTTCTTCAGGGAGCCTTTGCCTTCTCCATCTATTTCTAAGAGCTATTGCTACTGCCTTTTTAGCTTCCTTTTGACCTATTATATATTTATCAAGTTCTTGAACTATTTGTTTTGGAGTAAGTTCCTCTTTTATATTCAATTCAATTGGCCTCCTTTTCCTTTTTATATTCAAAACTTCCCCTTACAAATTCTTTAAATATAGGATGGGGTAAAAATGGTTTGCTTTTAAACTCTGGGTGAAATTGACAACCTATAAACCATCTATGAGAGGGAATTTCAATAATTTCTGGCAATTTTTTTACTATGTATTCACCAGAAATAACAAGACCTTTTTCTTCCAGTAATTTTTTATACTCTATATTAAATTCATATCTATGTCTGTGTCTTTCATAGATTTCCTTTTGTTTATATATCTCATATGCTAAAGTTCCCTCTTTTATAGTGCATTTATAAGCTCCAAGACGCATTGTTCCGCCTTTTTTATCAATACTTTTCTGCTCAGGCATAAGGTCTATAACTGGATATGGGGTTTGTGGGTCAAATTCTGTAGAGTTAGCATTTTCTAAACCTGCTACATTTCTTGCAAACTCAATAACTGCAACTTGCATTCCTAAGCATATACCAAAATATGGAATATTATGTTCCCTTGCAAATTTAACTGCTTTTATTTTTCCTTCAACTCCTCTATCTCCAAATCCTCCAGGAACTAAAATTCCATCCATTTTTCCTAGAAATTCTTCTATATTTTCATCTGTTAAATCATCTGCTCTAACCCAATTTACATTAATTTTTACCTTATTTGCTATACTTGCATGGATTAAAGCTTCATCTATACTTTTATATGCATCTTTAAGTTCTGTGTATTTTCCAATAATTGCAATATTTACTTCTTCATCAGATTTTTTCATTTGATGTAAGGTATAGACTATTTTTTTCCACTTTGATAGGTCTGGTTCTCTATATTCAATATCTAAAAGCTTTGATATCACTACATCTATTTTTTCTTTTTTTAAATGTATAGGTATCTCATATATTGTATCTAAATCTGGTGCAGATAAAACTGCATCTTCGTGAACATTTGTAAACAATGCTAGTTTTCTCTTTATTGCTTTTGGAAGGGATTTTTCTGCCCTACATATTAAAACATCAGGTTGTATACCTATTGCCCTTAGCTCTTTTACAGAGTGTTGAGATGGTTTTGTTTTCAACTCTCCTGCTACTTTTATATAAGGAACATAAGTTAGGTGTATGAACATTGAATTATTTCTTCCTTTTTCTAAAGACATCTGCCTAATAGCCTCTAAAAATGGAAGACTTTCTATATCTCCTACTGTTCCTCCAATCTCAACAAGAACTATTTCCGCATCAGAAGATGCTTTTTCTATAGCTCTTTTTATTTCATTTGTAAAATGAGGAATAATTTGAACAGTTGCTCCTAAATATGCTCCTCTCCTTTCTTTTTCTAGTATTTGGTAATAAAGTTTTCCAGAGGTAGCATTGTTATATTTAGTTAAAACTACATTTGTAAATCTTTCGTAGTGCCCTAAGTCTAAGTCTGTTTCTGCTCCATCTTCTGTAACATAAACTTCTCCATGCTGATATGGGTTCATTGTTCCTGGGTCAACATTTAAATATGGGTCTAGTTTTAAAAAGGTTATCTTATACCCCATTGCTTCCAAGATAGCACCTATACCTGCAGATGTTACTCCTTTTCCAAGTGAAGAAAGAACTCCTCCTGTGATAAATATAAACTTTTGCAAGTTTTTACCTCAAATATTTTTTTCACAAGCTAATATTTTATCAATTTTTAGAGTATAATTTTTAATCTAAACATTTTTTAACAAAGGGGCTATAATTTTGAAAAAAGAAAAGCTACCGATTGAAGAAAATGTAGATATAGAATTTGAATATAAACTTCTTCACTTTTACGATAGAGTAAAACCATATCTAAAGTTTATAATTGCAGGTTTTATTTTAGCAGTATTAATGCTTATTGCATTGATTTATCAAAAATCAAAGGAAAAAGAGTTTTTAAACAATGCAGGGGCTAAAGTTTACGAAATATCAGAGCTTATATCTAGTAAAAAATTTAGTGAGGCAACAAAGTTAATAGCTGAGTTTAAAAAAACTTATGCTGACACTCCTTATATTAAACTTATAAATGTTTATGAAATACAAATTCAAAGACAGCAGAATAAAAATATAGACAAAAAGTTGGTTCAAAAAACAAAAAACTTATTTAATACAGACCAATTAAAAGCTTTTTATACTGAATTTGAAGGGTTTTTAAACTTTAAAGAAAAAAAATATACAGAGGCTAAGCAAAATTTAGAAAATGTAAAACAAAATCACTTTAATTATTTATCTGCATTATTATTGAAAGGAATTATCCTTGAAAAAACAGGAGAAAAAAATAAGGCTAAAACTGCTTTTGAAGAAGTTAGAGAATTATCAAAAAATAAATTTAAATATTTTTACGATATAACAAACAATTAGAGGTCAAAAGTGGAAAAAAAAGAGTTTTTATACGAAGGAAAGGCAAAAAAAATATATAAAACAAAAGACCCTAATTTATTAATTGCAGAGTATAAAGATAGTGCTACTGCATTTGATGCAATAAAAAAAGCAACAATAGAAGGGAAAGGAATTTTAAATAATACAATTGCTTCATTTTTCTTTGAATTGTTAAATAAAAATTCAGTTCCTACACATTTTGTTAAAAAGTTGTCAGATAGAGAAATGCTTATAAAAAAAGTAAAAATAATACCAGTAGAAGTTGTTGTTAGAAATTTAGCGGCAGGTTCTATAGTAAAAAGACTTGGAATAAAAAAAGAAACACCATTTAATCCTCCGTTAATTGAATTTTTCTTAAAAAATGACGAACTTCATGACCCTTTGATTTGTGAATCTCATATATATGCTTTAAATTTAGCAACAAAAGAAGATGTAAAAATAATGAAAGAGTTAGCTTTAAAAGTTAATGAAATTTTAAAGGATTTTATGAAAAAACAAGGTATTATCCTTGTTGATTTTAAATTAGAATTTGGAAAAACTAACGATGGGCAAATAATACTTGCAGATGAAATTTCTCCTGATACTTGTAGATTTTGGGATGAAAAAACGAAAGAAAGTTTAGATAAAGATAGATTTAGATTTGACCTTGGGGATTTAATAGAGGGATATAAAAAAGTCTTAGAAAGAATAAAAAACAAGGATGAGGAAAATTAAGATGCAAAAAGTTAGAAAAGCAGTAATTCCTGTTGCAGGATTTGGAACAAGATTTTTACCGGCTAGTAAAGCAACACCAAAAGAGATGATGCCAATAGTAGATAAACCAATTATCCAGTATATAGTAGAAGAAGCAGTAGCTTCCGGAATAGAAACTATAATTTTTGTTACAGGAAGACACAAAAGAGCTATAGAAGACCATTTTGATTATGCTCCAGATTTAGAAGATACATTAGAAAAATCTGGGAAATTGGAATTGCTTGAAGTAATAAAAAATGTGTCTAATCTTGCAAATTTTATATATGTTAGGCAAAAGGAGCAACTTGGACTTGGTCATGCAATACTAACTGCTGAGCATGCTATTGGAAATGAGCCTTTTGCAGTTTTACTTGGTGATGAACTTATCATTAATGAAGAAAATCCAGGATTGAAACAGCTTATAGATATTTACTATAAATTTGGAAAATCAGTAATTGGAACAACTGAAGTTCCTAAAAAAGAGGCAAGTAAATACGGAATAGTAGATGGAAAAATAATAGAAGATGGATTGAGGCTTGTAAACTACATGGTAGAAAAACCTTCTCCAGAAGAAGCCCCATCTAACTCTGCTATTATTGGAAGATATGTGTTAACTCCAAATATTTTTGAGGCTTTAAAAAGAACACCTTTTGGAAAAGGTGGAGAATTACAACTTACAGATGCTCTTATGATTTTAAGGGAAAAAGAAGTTATTTACTCTAAAGATATTGAAGGAATTAGACATGATACAGGAAGCAAACTTGGATATATAAAAGCAATTGTAGATTTTGCCTTAGAAAGGGAAGATACTAAGGAGTTTATGAAAAATTTAATTTTAGAAAAAGCTAAATTATTAAATGAAAAATAACTTTAAAACAAAAAAAAGATTTGGGCAACACCTTTTAATATCAGAAGGAATAATTTCAAAAATAGTCGATGAAATAGACGTAAAATATTCAGATACAATTGTAGAGATAGGGGTAGGAACTGGACAGTTAACAAAAGAAATTTTAAATAGAAATCCAAAAATTTTATATGGAATAGAAATAGATAAAACAGCTTATCCAATTATTGAAGAAAAGTTTTTTGAATATGAAAATTTTAAATTAATTAAAGATGATTTTTTTAACGTTAATTTATTTGAGTTAGTAAAAAATGAAAAAATAAAGCTTGTTGGGAATTTACCTTATAATATTTCTTCATTAATATTAATAAATACTGTTTTTTACATAGATATAATTGAAAAAACTATTTTTATGCTACAAAAAGAAGTTGCAGAAAAACTAATTGCAAAGCCAAAGACTAAAAATTACACATTTTTGTCTGTTTTTATTCAAACATTTTTTGAAATTGAATATATTATGAGCGTTCCACCAAGATTTTTTTCTCCTCCTCCAAAGGTAGTTTCAGCAGTTGTTAAGATGGTTCCAAAAAATAGTTTCCCAAATTTAGATAAAAAAGCATTTAAAAACTTTGTTTCATCACTTTTTGCAAACAAAAGAAAAATGCTTAGAAAAAAATTACCTATAGAAGCTCTAAAAGAAGCTAATATTCCTGAAACTACAAGAGTTGAAGAACTAAACTTGGAAGATTTTTTGAATTTATTTAAAATAGTGAATAAAAACAGTTAAATTACAAAAAATGTTTATAGGAAGTATAGTTTTTGAAATTTATATACCTTATGCATCTTCTTTAAAAGAAAAAAGAATGTATATTCGTTCTTTAAAGGAAAAATTAAGAGCAAAATATAATGTTTCTGTTGCTGAAATAGGAAACCAAGATTTGTGGCAATCGGCGCAGGTTGCAGTTGTATTGGTATCTGGAGAGAAAAAACAAACAGAAAAACAAATGGATAGTATAATAAACTTTGTGGAAGCAAATTTTCCTGAACTACATATAAATACGTATAAAGAGGTGATTTAGTTTGAAGATATTAATTGCAACAACAAATAAAGGAAAATTAAAAGAATTTAAATCTCTTTTATCAAAAATAAATGTAGAAACTTTATCTCTAGATGATATGGAAGAAAAAATAGAGATTGAAGAAGATAAAAAAACATTTCTAGAAAATGCAATAAAAAAAGCAAAAGAATATGCGTCCTTTTATAAGCTTCCTGTTATTGCAGAAGATGCAGGACTTGAAGTTGAAGCTTTAAATAATTACCCTGGTGTATATTCTGCAAGATTTTACGATATTGATTTTGGTGGTAAGGAAGAAGTTTTAAACAATAAAGATGAAGCAAATATAAAAAAACTCCTTAGATTGCTACAAGGAGAAAAAAACAGAAAAGCAAGGTTTGTAAGCACTGTTGTATTTTATTCTCCCGAAGATTTTGGTTTTTGGACTGAAGGATACTGTTATGGAACTATATCTGAAGAGCCAAAAGGAAACAAGGGTTTTGGATATGACCCTATTTTTATTCCTGAAGACTACAATAAAACTATGGCACAGCTTCCTCCTGAAGAAAAAAATAAAATATCCCATAGAGGAAAAGCAGTTAGAAAATTAATAGAAAAATTAAAAAAAGTTTTATAATTCTTTACTGTCTATAATAAATGTAACAGGACCATCGTTTAGGATAAAAACTTTCATATCTGCCGCAAAAATACCAGTTTGGGTTTTTACAAATTTTGAAATTTCTTCCACAAACTTTTCATAAAGTTTTTTCGCTATATCTGGACTTTCTGCATTGTCAAAACTTGGTCTTCTCCCTTTTTTTATACTTCCAACCAATGTAAATTGAGATATTACAAGGGCTTCTCCATTTATATCCATTAATGATAAATTCATCTTTCCTTTTTCATTTTCAAAAATTCGTAAATTTACAATTTTATTTACAACTTTTTCTACTTCTTTGTTAGTATCTCCTTTTTCTACTCCAAGTAAAATATTTAATCCTTGCCCAATTTGCCCTACAACTTTTCCATTAACTTCTACTTTAGACTCTAAAACTCTTTGTATAACTGCTTTCATATTTCTCCTTCAAGGTTGTAAAAATTAGATTTAAGAAATATAATTATATACACTTTTTGCGAGTGTGGCGGAATTGGCAGACGCGCGGGACTTAGGATCCCGTGGCCGCAAGGCTGAAACTCAAAGGAATTGACGGCGGCCAGCACAAGCGGTGTAGCATGTGGTTTAATTCGATGCTACGCGCAGAACCTTACCAGGGCTTGA
>DTZN01000237.1 GCA_012961365.1 Hydrogenothermaceae bacterium | reverse complement strand
TTTAATAGCTAGAAATATACTATACATTATTTTGTCAATCTTGCAAGAAGGATTTTTAAAAGGAAAAATTGGGAAAATCCCCCCTATTAACAATAAATAATCATCTTGATAATTTTCATCGTGCTACAAAAATGCTTACCGATAAAGGGTCCACAATAGAAGCAAAAATATCAGCACTATTTTTACTTTTTATATTTCTATTTTTAAATTTTGGGGGTGAGAAAATGAGTGAGAGAGTAGTAAAGCCTCCTATATTTAAACCTCCTAAACTTAAATTAAAGCAACTTGATAAAAATGTTTTTATACATTATAAACGTTGTAAATAATTTTATTTTTTATTTTTTTCATTTTGGGGGAGGGGTGGAAAAATGTTAGAGGTAAAAGAAATTTTTGAAAATTTAAGAAAAGCAGGTGTTAGAGAATTAAGACATATAAAAGAACATGAATTTGTAGATCAATTAGGGCGTAAAATAAAATTTTACAGAAAGAAAGTAAAAGGGTATATTATTTGGGACTTCAAAATTGAATAATTTTCTTTTTTTATTTTTTTATTTGGGGAGTGATAGAATGAATCTTTATAATATATTAGACCAATTTAACAAATCAGCACCAATAACACAATCTCTTTGTCCTTTTTGTATTAAAAACAATAACTGTACCTTAGATAAACAAAAAACATATTGTAGTAAGTTTGAACTTAATCCAGAATCTACAGGATTCAGAATTAGCAATAAACAATTTAAAATTATAGAAATAGGATTTAGTTGCTGTGATAACTTTAACATTAAATTAGCTATTAATACCTTTAAACAACTTTATCCTAAACAAATTGAACATGAATTATTTTACTTTGTCAAAGGCTACAACCCATTATACTTTGATAGGCAAAGAAAAAGAGAAATTGAACAGCAATACAGTGAAATTTGGACATTATTCACAGCGTGCCTTAGTTGTTCTAGTGGTGTTCCAGATGGACAATGGTACATTTTTGTTAGAGTTTAATTTTTTATTTTTTTCATTTGGGGAGTAGTATGAGGTGGTATGAGGTTGTAAATAAATTTGTCGAAGGAAAACCAGCGAAAGGTGGTGGAAAATGTAAATACCATTATTATAGTCATTACAGAGATGTCGTTGAGATACATGAAAATACAGTGTCTTATCTGTTCCATGAATACACCATAGCAAAATACAATAAAGCTGATAAAACTTTATACATATCCCACTGTGGATATCCTACACAAACAACCAGATATCGCTTAGATGCAATTATTAATCAATTTTTCAAAGATTACAGAATTTCCAGAGTGTATGATAACATAAGATGGAAATGGCTAATGGTCCTTGAAGACAACAAAAACAAAAAACACTATGCTTTTAACTGGGTTAAATTCGATGAGCATGGTAAAATAATAGATGGCGAGTTATTCGAATTAATTTGGATAAAATATCTAGGACACGGAAAAAACACTGATTTTGGAGATTACAAAGTTATAAAGACACAAGAAGGTACTTTCGTTATCAAGAACGGTAAAATATACAAAGTGTTATGCAAAAAGCACTATAGTACAGGCATTTATTATTTGGCTAAGGAAATAAAAGACTCAAATATAATTAAAGAAATAAACAATTAAATATTTTTGATTTTATTTAAGCTATTTTTTATTTTCTATTTTTTATTTTGGGGGTGGTGAGTAAATGTATGGAATTAGTTTAGAAAATGTGAAAAGATATATAAAAGAAATGTACTTGAGAGGAAATAGAAGAAGCGTTATATTATTAGGGCAACCAGGAATAGGAAAGTCAGAAAGTGTAAGGCAATTAGCACAAGAATTAGCCAAAGAACTAAACAAAGAGTTCATTGAAATTTTAAGCAATGAAGATGCAATTAAAGTACTTGAAAAACCGGAAGAATACTTTGTACTAATAGACATAAGACTAACGCAGATTGAACCAGTTGATTTAACAGGAATTCCCAGAGATTTAGACGGTGAAATAACTTACAAACCATTTCTATGGATGAAAGTGTTAGCAGAGACAGCAGGAATAGGAGTTCCAGTAGATGCGCAATAATATGAACAACAATTCCAATAACTAGAACAACAATAACTATTAAAGCAGCGGGAACAACAACACCAGAAACAAGTCTTCACAGCGGAATGCCTACCAACTATTTCATAAC
This sequence comes from Hydrogenothermaceae bacterium, assembly GCA_012961365.1. Taxonomy (GTDB): domain Bacteria; phylum Aquificota; class Aquificia; order Aquificales; family Hydrogenothermaceae; genus Hydrogenothermus. The sequence continues at coordinate 29 of DTZN01000237.1, read as the reverse complement.
CCTTCAAATCTTTGAGTAGCTTCTTTGTT
>DTZN01000236.1 GCA_012961365.1 Hydrogenothermaceae bacterium | reverse complement strand
GGGATAATAAGGTTCTCATCCAATCCAAATACTTTTGCAATTTCTTTGGCAAATTCAAATCTTGAAACTCTTGTAGCTCCAGCCAGATGAAACACACCTTTCATTTCTTTTTCAGCAATTTCAAGTATCATATTAGCTAAATTAGTGTTTAACGTAGGTGTTACAAACTGATCTGTTATTATCTTTACTTTTTCACCTTTCTCAAGCATATTTATCAACCATAAAGCAAAATTAACCTTACCACCTGCTGGCTTAGCACCGTAGATGACACTAGTTCTTGCAATACAGAAGTTGATATCCTTACAGATGAAGATAAAAAAGTTCTTGAGGATTTAAATACTCAAGTAATTATGTATAATGCTACTGGTCTTGCTCTTGACATAGCAGGAACAGAACTTGCTACTAACATGGCAATGCTTGGTTTCTTCTTTGGAATTACTAGACTTGTTAGTTTTGAACACATTGAGCAGGCTGTTAGAGAAAGATTTCTAGGAAATACTTTCGTTGCGTCTGGTGGAACAGCTTCCCTTGACTCTGCTATTGAGAAGAAGTTCAAAAGAAAAGTTGAACTCCTAGAAAAGAATATGCAAGTTATTAAAAAGGCATTTGAAATTGTTGAAAAAGAAGGTTGGACTGAAGAAAAACAACCAGCGTAATAAATCCAAAAAAACGGAGGTTTTAATATGTACTATGTAGCAAAAGTTGATGAAGAAAAGTGTTCTACTTACAACTGTAAGCAGTGTACCCTTTTCTGTCCAGAAGCAAACACTTTAATGTTTGATGAAGAAAAAAATACTGCATGGGTAAATGAACCTAGATGTAAAGGTTGTGCTTTATGTGTATATGTATGTTCTGACCTTTTGAAAAGAGACTGTATACAAATGGTAATGGTTACTGCTGAAGATTAATTTTATACGATAAATTTAATCTAAAGGGCTAGTTTACTAGCCCTCTTTGGTTAATATATAAGGAAATGGAGGTATATATAAATGGAAAAAGAATTAAAAGAGAAATTAGAAAAAGTTGTTGAATTAGTTAGTAAAAATGCTATTGACCCAGATATTGAAATTGAATACTGTATTCCAGAGGTAGCTACGACTTCTGACAAATGTGATGTGAGTGGAGAACCATACATAATAGTTAAATACATAACGGAAGAGCATGACGTTCATGAAAGAAAAATCAAATTAAGAAGAAATTATTTAGAAAAATCTCCAGAAGATTTAGCCAATTTAATAACTTTCTATATTGAACAATTTATGGAAGAAATTGATTCTGTTGAATATGGTGGAGAGTAGTTAATATATTAAGATGGTTTTTGCATTTGTTATAACTGGCTTTTTAGGTGTTGGAAAGACAACGTTAATGATTAATTCTATTAAGGAATATTTTTCCGATAGAAAAATTGCTGTAATTGTTAATGAGTTTGGCGAAATTGGTATTGATGGTAAGATTTTAAAAAATGTATATAGTGAAGTTTTAGAAATTTCAGAAGGTTGTATATGTTGTAAACTTTCTGAAGAGTTTGAAAAAGGTGTAATAGAAATTATGAGAAATTATAATCCTGAGGTTATCTTTGTTGAAACCTCAGGAACTTCTGAACCTTTTCCAATATTTTTATCTTTACAAAATTTAGGTATATCCGTTGAAGGCATTATTTGTGTAATTGATGCTAAAAATTTTGATTCTTATAAGGAACATGCTACAGCTAAATACCAGATAGGTGGTTCTAATATACTAGTTTTAAACAAAACTGATTTAGTGTCTGAAGTAGAACTTGAAAAAGTAGAAAAAGAAGTTAAAGAGTATAAAGAAAAATACAATTTAAAAAATGTTTTAACTGGTGAAGTTATATTTAAGACTTATGCTTTGTATAAAGCTCAATATGGTAAACTACCAAAAGAAGTTTTTGATGGTATCTATAAGATAGAAGATATTGTTAAAATAGGAGAAGAAGGTATTCCTTCAGCACATCATTTAAAGAAAAATGATTTTTCTCAAAGAGTTGTATATCTACCTGAAGGGATTGAATTTAAAGAGATTGATAAATATCTATCTAATGTCCCTAAAAATATTTATAGAATAAAAGGAATTATAAAAGCAAAAGATTTACCTACCCCTGTAGTTGTAAATTATGCTTTTGGAGATTTGACTTTTCAGGAACTTCCAAACTACAAAGGTAGGTCATTTTTGGTATTTATTGGTTCAAATTTGAGTAATAAACACCTTATTCAATTAAATTGAATCTCCTATATGCATTGCAGTCTCTGAATCCCATCTAGATATGTGTAAATTTAACCAAGGTGCATATTCAGTTTCTAAGAAATCTATAACTTCTTGAGTGTTTTTATTGTTTTTCCAATTTTCATATAAATTATTTAATTTTTCTCTCATTGTATCGTGTTCAGCTTTATGCATAGCTCTAGCCCAGTATCCACTTTCAATCATCATTTCTTCTTCTTCAGAAAAGTGGTCTTCAACTTCTTTTAAAAATTCTTCAAATAATTTTTCTACGTCTTCTAATTTATTTTCCTTTAAAGCATCATAAAGCTTGTTTACTAACTCTACTTCAACCTCATGGATTATATTCATATCCATATTAGAAACTTTTGGAATATCTTCCTTTTTTATAAGCATATTTAATACTCTCCTATCTTAAATTTTTAACACTTATACTATACAACATTCAAGTTCCTTTATCAATTTAAATTCTCCATCTTCAAGTTTGTATATTTTTCCCTCTTTTTCATCTATTAAAATAAGTCTAATCCATTCGTTCATAATAACAGGATTTGCAAGTGAAGACT
>DTZN01000235.1 GCA_012961365.1 Hydrogenothermaceae bacterium | reverse complement strand
CTAGTTCCTTTTTATTCAATTTTTCTATTTTACTTCCTGTTTCATTTTTCTCCATCTTTTGGTTATTCTGACTCCTGACAGTTGTTGCTTTTTCTTTTATCATGGGTTTAAGTTCAGTTTTTGAAACTTTTTGATCTCCTGTAATATTTAAAGGATTTTTATAATTATAAGCTATCATATTAGTATTTTCTGAAAGTTTTAAGTTTAAATACTGTATTAAAGTTAAAATTAAAATACCAGTTATTAACAACAATCCTGTTAATACGAAAATTTTTTTATTATTTTTAGAAAAACTATGTCTATTCTCCTTTCCCTGTTTTTTTAGATTAGGAGGTAAATACTCTTTATCTTCTTTTTTTTCTCTTCTTAACTTTTTCAAAGTCTCTAATATTAAGCTCATTTTACTCTATACCCCTAATGATTTGAGGTTTAAGAAAAATTATCAATTCTTTTTTTTCATAACTAATAGTTTTTCTCTTAAACAAAACTCCTAAATAAGGAATATCCCCAAGTAAAGGCACTTTTATTTCATTTATCTGCTTATCTTTACTCATAAGACCACCAATGATTATAGTGTTTCCATCTTTTACTCTAATAATTGTTCCTGCTTCTTTCAACTCAATAATAGGTGCTTGAGCTACAATTTGATTGTTATCTATAAGTTGTTTTTCTCCTTTAATTCTTGTAGAAACAGGAACCACATTTATAGTTATTGTATTATCATTATTTATATATGCAGAAACACCTAAAAGAATTCCATTTAATACTGATGTTCTAACATAAGATATCTGTTGTAGATTTCCCCCCACATTATTACTCAATATAGTATTATTTATTTGTTTTTCCCAGTATGGTATGACAGTCCCTGTGGATATTAAAGCACTTTGACCATTTATTACTCTAATTCGTGGATTTGACAAAGTTTCAATCTTCCCAGCTGTAGATATTGCCCTTATAATCGCATCAAAATCTAGACTACTTACCAGTATTTGGCCTACATAAGCATTTGGAGCTAAATTTTGAGTCAATGATATACTTCCATCTGGGAGTATATCTAGTATTTTATTCCAGTCTATGCCATAGCTATATTCTTTATTTAATGTAATCTCTATAATTTTTGCCTCTATAAGAACCTCTTTTCTTAATTCTTTTTTCAAATTATTTAAAAATCTTTCTATTTTTCTTACATTTGAAATTCTGTCTGTAACAACAAGAGTTCCTGTTGAACGGTTTAAAGTATAAACCCCATTTCTAGATAATAAATGCCTTATATTTCTTTCAAGTTGTGTATAAAAATCACCTTCTTGTATAATCTTTTCATAATTCAAAGAAAAATTTCCCGTTAATAATCCTCCTCCTAGATTTCCACCTCCTCCCACATTCCCTGCTAAGTTTACATTTCCCAAAACATTCCCACCTAAACTAACATTATATCCAGATAATGCTTGAATATAAGATATATTAAATGTCTTTGTAATTATTGATTTAACAAAAAGAATACTTCCCTTTAATTGAAAGTTTATTTCAGCTATATTTTCTATTATATTTAAAGCATCCTTAGCAAGGACATTATCTAAATTTAGTGTTATGTTTTTATTTATATTAACTTCTGGAGAAACAATTAAATTTAAACCAAGGTCATTTGCTATAGAGTAAAGTAATTCCTTCAAAGGAGAATTTATCGCATGTATAGTTATTCTTTCAGTTTTTAAAGGTGCTATTGTTTCCATTTCTGATAAAATTGAAAAAGGGGAGGGAGGAGGTGATATATTTTGTAATTTCCTTGTTTTTGAAAATGAACTTTTATTTTTCTTTGTTTCATTTTTAGGTTTTGCAGCATAAATTTCTTTTATTATCTCAGAGTCATTTTTTGATAAAGCACATCCTGATAAACTAATTGCAATTAATATGCATGTTACTACTTTTGCACATTTATCAAATATATCCATCTTCTTCCCCAATTTCCTTGTAGTAAAATTTTATTTTTTTCAATTTTTATTACTTTTTCATTTTCGGAAGTAATATCTCCTTCTGTTAATAATTTGTTTCCTATTAAAGCATATTTTTTTCCTACTCCCATATATATAAACTTAATTTTATATTTTGGAGGTTCTTTATATTTTAGAGGTTTTTTATATTTTAGAGCTTCTTTTTTCTTTGTCTCTTTCAAAGTGGTAGTTTCATTTTGTATATAAAGAAGCTTTGCAGAAATATTATCTAATATGTTGTTTATTAAGCCCTCATCTATGAATTTCATATCTGAAACTTTTTTAAGTTGGATAGGAACCTTTAAATTATCATAATTTACACCAAATATTCGGTTAGCTATAACATCTTTATAATATTCAATAGAAAGAACAAAAACAAAAATTATAAAAATTGGTATCAATAAAAATAAAAAATACCTTGAAGAAGTTTTATATTCATAAGTTAATTTATCTATAGTTAATTTATCTATCATTTATATTTCCCAATAAGGTTGATATATTTTTATTTTTATAAATTTTTCTCTATCAGTCAGTTTAAATTCTTCAATGTATACTACAGGATTTGTACTTTTTGTCAAAACAGATAGTAATTTTTTTAATTCCTCTTTAGAAAAATTTATATTAATCTTAACCTCAGCTTCAATGAGACCTTTTTTTTCTGTTATACTTTTTATTTTTGAATCATAGTTTCTTTTCAAATTTTCTAAAAACATTATAAGTATATTATTTGCTTTATGCTTTTTATAGATTCTTAGTTTTATTTTTTTTAAAATATTTTCTAATTTTTTTTCTTCTTGAATATATTTTTCCAAATTTCGACTTTCTGCAACTAATTTTTCTTTTTCCTTTTCCATAATATTTATAGCACTATCTAATATCAATGTCATAGATATTATTAAAGCAGAGATTACTGAAAAATTAAAATAAAACATGTAAATTTTTTTCATAAATTCTCCTACCTAGAAATATTTCCAGTTACTATTATATTTAATTTCACAGACAGCGAATCAGCATCAAAAGTAGACCTATTAGTTATCCTTAATTCAGGATTACTTAACTTCATTATCACTTTATTAATTTTACCCTTAAAATTGTTAAACTCAATTAAGGAGGTAAACTTTATATTATCTGTTATTTTGATAGTAAAACGGTTATTATTAACTTTAGAAGATATATTATTAAATGGATAAATTTTTAATAAGGGCAAAATTTTATTTAATAATAAAAATGCATTTCCTTCATTTGCTTTTTTAATTAAGTTTAAATATTTTATATAATACTTATATTCACCATATGAAAACCTAGTTTGAGCTAATTTTTCTTTAATTTTATCTTTTATCAGATTTTCTAGATACTCTATTTCGTTCTCTTTTTGGACAAAAGATACATAAGAACTAGCCAATATGAAAGAAGATATAAAGAAGGTAAATAAAGATACAAAAAAGAGAATTTTCGAGAGTTTTATAAAATTTTTTTTATAAATATATTCTTCCAACCGTATATCAAATAAAGATTTATCAACTACTAAATTACCAAAATTAACTATGAATTTCTGAAAAATTTGCCCATCACAGTTTTCGATAAATCCACATGGTATTAATACTGCTATAGGTATGTTAATAAAGTTATATATAAGTTCTGAAATTTCTTTGTTTAAAGGTACTTCCCCAGAAACAATAATAGTTTCAATCTCTATATTTATAGATTGTTGAATATATATATATGTTAAGTTAACACTTTCATATAAAAAATTTGTGAATTGCTCTTCTGTAGAAATATACTCAGGAATATCAATAATTCGAAAATAAAATAAATGTTTATTTTTACTCAAAGTTATAATTATCTGCCTTTCTGAAGAGTATATATGCAAAATGTTTTTTTCTTTGAAAAACTCCCCAGAAAGAGAAGATAAAGAGAACACAGAAAAAGTAAATAAATCTAACAAAACTTTTTTTTCTTTACTTATATTTAACTCCTCAAATACAGAATAAGGAAGTAAATATACAGTGTAAATATCATTTTCACCTTCTGTTCTGTCAAAGGTGTAATAAAGCTTGAAATTATTTACTTCTATACCTTGATTTTTTACTTGATTTCTTATAAGAAAAAATTTTGTTTTTTCATCTTGAACAGAAGGTACTTCTACTTTTATATTTTCAATATTTATAAAACTATAAGAAATAAAGTTTTTATCTTTTTCATTTATTAAGTTATCCAGATTTTTAAAATCATCATTTAACTCTTTACTACCATAACCTTTTAAAAGAAAACCTTCCTTTGTAGGTTTTATATTTGCATATGTTACTTGCTTTTTTTCTACAAATATACTTTTAATCATAATAATATTATATCATAACCATAAAAAAAAACCTGGGTACCTTGAAATTTTTAATTTTTAATATAAAATATAATATAATATATTACAAGAGATAAATTTAGACTTTAATGAAAAGGAGGTAGATTTATGAATAATCAAAAAGGTTTCACACTAATAGAACTTGCTATTGTTCTAGTAGTTATCGGGATTATCCTAGGGGCTATATTGAAAAGTCAAGAATTAATAAAAAATGCCAAAGCAAGAAGATTTCAAAACGATGTAAAGGCTTTAGAAGCGATAATATGGATGTTTTATGATAGATATGGTAGATTTCCTGGGGATTGTAACCTTGATGGGCTTATAGACGCCTCTACAAATAATACTGTAGGAGCTATAGACAACAACCCAAATATAAAATTCTGTGAAGAGATGGGAGGTAATGAACCTGAAGATCTCGATGCACCATGGGCTGAGTTAAAGAAGGCTCAACTAGTAAGCAATGTAAGTAATTTACAACTTTCATCTACCCCATTAGGAGGCACAATTTATATTGGTAAAGCTGATAATAGAAATGCTATAGCTATTGCCGGTATACCGTGCTTTGCAGCTAAAATGATAGATGTATCTATTGATGGTAGGCTTGATGGTGGATTTGGTAGAGTAAGAGAGTTAACAGGTCCTGACACAGCAAGAAATTCTACTGATGTATGGACAACTTGTAACACGGAGGAAACTCTCGTTAATATAGTTTATTTCTTTGATAGAGAACCTTAATGTATAGTAAACCTATAGGACAGCTCCTTAGGGAGCTAGGCTACATTTCAGAAAAACATATAGAAATAGCCCTTGAAATCCAAAAAATAAAAAAGAGTCTTTTAGGTGAAATATTAATAGAACTTGGTTTTGTATCTTCAAAAGAAACGGCTCAAGCTATAGCCACTCAGGCAGAAAAGCCATATATAGACCTTATTCAATATCCTCCATCTCAAGAAGCATTATCTACTTTACCTAAAGAAATTGCGAAACAACTTGGAGTTATTCCTTTTGATGTTACAAAAAATTCAGTCAAGATTGCTGTATCAAACCCTTTTGATGTTAATGCTATTGATATTTTAAAAAGAAGATATTATGGAATAGATATAGAAATCTATGTTTCAGATAAAGAAACCATATTAAAATATATTGAAATTTACTATTTTTTACTTGAAAACCCTATTGATGAAGAAATAGATAAATCAGTAGCCAACTCTCTAAAAGGTAATACTTCTTTAGAAATACCTAGATTACTTGAACTTATACTAGATAATGCTATTTTAAACAGGGCAACTGATATACATATTTCTCCAGAGAATATTGCATCTCATGTTTTTTACAGGATAGATGGAATTATGACCCATTACCATGCTTTACCAAAGAAGATACATGGTAGCATTGTATCAAGAGTAAAAATACTTGCTGACCTTGATATTGCTGAGCAAAGGGTGCCTCAAGATGGGGCTTTTTCCCACGAATTTTTCGGAGAGCAATATGATTTTAGAGTTTCTACAGTTCCCACAGCTTATGGTGAAAATGTTGTTATTAGAGTTTTATCTAAAAATATATCTCTATACAATTTAAGAAGCCTTGGTTTTGAAAAAGATATATATGAAAAGATAGAGGAACAATTCTTAAAACCCCAAGGAATTGTACTTGTAACAGGACCAACAGGTTCAGGAAAAACTACTACTTTATATGCAGCATTAAGAAGAATAAATGCTTTAGAAAAAAATATATTAACTGTTGAAGACCCTATAGAGTATAGATTTCCTTTTATAAAACAAACTCAGGTAAATGAAAAAGCTGGGTATACATTTGCTAGAGCAATAAGGGCATTTCTTAGACAAGATCCAGATGTTATTCTTGTTGGAGAAATCAGAGATGAAGAAACTGCAGAAATGGCAATAAGAGCTTCCATTACAGGGCACCTTGTTCTGTCTACACTTCATACTAATGATGCTGTAAGTGCTATTCCAAGGTTGATAGATATGGGTATAAAAGATTATATGGTTGCTTCAGGAGTTGCAGCAATAACAGCCCAAAGATTGATAAGAAAAAATTGCGATTTTTGTATAGAAAGCTATAATATAAGAGCTAAAGAGTTAACAAAATATGGGTTTTCTGAAGACCTTTTAAAAAAATATATTCAAGATTTAGATGGGGATATTAATTTAAAAAGAGGGAAAGGTTGTTCCCATTGCAATAATACTGGGTACTTAGGAAGAACATTAATAGTTGAAGTGCTCGAAATAGATGCAGAGGTTGCAGATCTTATAGTTCAAGGAGCAACTCCACTTGCAATTCAAAAAAAAGCTGTTGAAAATGGGATGAGATTGATGAAAGAAGATGGTTTAATAAAAGTTCTGAAAGGAATAACTACTCCTGAAGAAGTAAAAAGAGTGACAGGTTCATAAAATGCCTTTGTTTTCAGTTGAAGCTATAGAT
>DTZN01000234.1 GCA_012961365.1 Hydrogenothermaceae bacterium | reverse complement strand
TTATGTAAAAGAAGGAGATCAAGTAAACCCTGATGAGTGTTTAATAAAAATTTCTTCTTAATTAATTTTTGCCTCTCCTTTGAGGCTATTTTTTTATATCTTTGTTTGCAAAAAGCTTTTTTGTTATCGGTTTTTCCTCTGAAAATTTAAAATCTACCTTTATCTTCATTTTTCTTTACAATTTAATATAGTGTAGTTTATTTATGTCCTCAACAATATCTTTTAATGTTGTGTTATCAAACATTTTTTGGATTTCTTCCCTTTTATCAGCCCACATATAATGAATAGGACATGGATTATCATCAGAACACTTTTCCAATCCCAAAATACATTCGCTAAAAAACTTAGTTCCATCTATTATTTCTATAATATCTATTAACCTTATATTTTCAGCAGATTTGGCTAATTTAACTCCTCCATTTGGTCCTCTATAGGATTTCAATAATTCACCTTTAACTAATTTTTGCAAAATCTTAGACAAGAAGTAAAAAGATAAGTTAAGTTCTTTTGCAATTTCACTTATTGAAATAAAATCACCTTTATTATTTTTAGCTATATATATCATGGCCCTTATAGCATCTTTACAGGCTGTGGAAAGCATTTTAATTACCTCTTTTAGTTCCTAAATTCTTAAATTATGAATTTAATATAGAAAGGATTAAATTTTTATGCTCCAGAACATATTTTAATAGCAAAGGAGGAAAAACTCCCCCAAGATTTAAAGTTTTTATATTAATCTATTTCTTTGAACTTGAGTTATAGATGTTGCTATTTCCATATCCCTTGGAAATTCACTTCCTCTTTCTGTAGTCCTAACTTCTAAATCTTCAGTTTCAAAATATTCTTTTATTATGTTTAAAGCTTTTTCTATATCAAATTCTTTGCAAGAAAATATATCTATTGAAAAGTATTTTTTTTCTGGAAAAGTGTGTATGCTAATATGGCTTTCCGCAATTATAACAAATCCAGACACTCCCCAATCTTCAGGTTTATCTCCACCATCATATTTGAACACATAAGGGGGCATAATTTTTGTCATTTCTATTTGAGCAGGAAGCATATCAAGAAAATTTGTAATAGCTTCTACACTTGCAAGCTTTTCATAGCTAGCATTATAACCATCAACCATAAGATGAGGACCAAATCCTATCAATCCACCTATCCTCCATTAAATAAATAAAGGTTAATTATATTAAAATATATGAAAAATTTTTGAAAGTAAATAGATATTTTAGTATATAGTTAGAAAGTAGATAGTAAATTCCAACGAATGAAAACAAGGGCTAAAGCTCTATATAAAGCTCTGAAAAATTTAGCATAAGCCTTTGGAACTTTTAAAGACCGTGCTATGGTTTGATTTTCCGTTCTTTACAATTCTCTTTGACTTACAATATACACACCTCATATCTTTATTTTACATTAATCTACTTTTTAACTGAATACCTAATAGTGTATATTCTTGAAATCTTTTAAAATAATATATATTAAATAAAAAATAACATTAGGAGGTAATACGCAAGGTATGTATAATCTTAAAACTGTATTTCTTTTAGGATTTTTAACAGGGCTATTTTTACTTGTTGGTAAGCTTATTGGTGGACAACAAGGTATGATTATAGCCTTCTTCTTTGCTATGGCTATGAATTTCTTTGCTTACTGGTTTTCCGACAAAATGGTTCTTTCTATGTATGGAGCTAAAGAAGTTCCTTACGAAGAAGCTCCTTGGCTACATAAAATGGTTGAAGAACTTGCTCGAAAAGCAGGTATTCCAAAACCAAAAATTTATATAGTTGACATGCACGTTCCAAATGCCTTTGCAACAGGTAGAAACCCAAATCATGCAGCTGTAGCAGTTACTACAGCTATTCTTGATATATTAGATGAAGATGAGTTAAGAGGAGTTTTAGCTCATGAAATTGGTCATATAAAAAATAGGGACATTCTTATTTCTACTATTGCAGCAACTATAGGTGGAGCAATTTCTATGATAGCAGAAATGGCATTTTGGTCTAACCTATTTGGTGGAAATAACGATGAAGAAGAAGGTGGAGGTATAGGAGGAATTATAGCTTCTATCTTACTTCTTATACTCGCTCCAATTGCTGCAATGATTATTCAAATGGCAATTTCTCGTTCTAGAGAATTCGCAGCTGATAAAACAGGAGCAGAGATTTCAGAATGTCCTTTATGTTTAGCTAGAGCATTAGAAAAGTTAGAAATGGCGGCAAAACAATTAACTCCTATTGCTGAAAGAGAAGTAAACCCTGGAACTGCTCATATGTTAATTTTAAATCCTTTTAGGGGTGATTTTTTAGCTAAACTTTTTTCTACTCATCCGCCTACAGAGGAAAGAATAGCTAAGTTATTAGAGCTTGCAAAAAAAATGGGGCAGGTGTATTAATTTTCCCTGTCCCTTGTTGATATTAGTTTTTGATTTTAATATTATGAAGCATGGTAATTTATATAAAGGAGATGGGTATGATTTTCAAAAATGTTGTTTTTATTATAGAAGATGAGGGGGATTTAAAGTTCCTAAGTTTCATAAAAAACTTAGCAACAAAATTAGGGGTATCTCTTTATTACCTCACAATAAATCCAAATTTAACTATTGATGGTAATGCAAAGTATATAAGTAATAATTTAGAAGAAACTATATCTTATGCATTAAATTCTATAAAAGCTGACCTTGTGATAGCCCATAGAAAAAAAATAGACCCATTTAAAATGATATTTCTAAAACCTGAATATGTAAAGCTTGCAGAAAAGTTTAGTAATGCAAGGTTTTTATTTTTAAGAGAGGATGTTTCCCAAATAAACAAGATTGGAGTAGCAATCGATTTTGAAGATGAAGAGAATTATATTGATTATCTTAAAGCCTCTTACGAATTTTCAAAAGCTTTAGATATTGAACCTGAATTTTTATTTTCCTTCAATCAAGTTTATTATGAAACTGCTTTAACAAAAACCCATACTGAAGAGGAAGCAAGACAAATTATACAGGAAATGTTGGAAACAAAAATTAATAAAATTAAAGAAAATTTAGCAAAAGCTTTAAATGGGAAAGAAGCTATTCTTAAAGTTTTAAAAGGAGAACCTAAAAGAGAAATTCCCTTTTACATTCATGAAAACAACTTTGATATTTGTATAATTTCATCGAAAATAAAGAATAAAGTTTCATATCTAGAAAATATAGAAGTATCTATTGGAATATTTTAAGGGGCGATGCTATGGAAAATCATTCAGTGCTAGAAGTTTTTGGGATACATGTAACCCATGACCTTTTATTTACACTTTCTATTTTACTTTTTATTGGAACTTATGCAATGATTGTTTTGGAAAAATTCTTCCACCGAGTTCCTGCAGCATTACTCGGAGGATTTTTAGCAATATTTATAGGAGTTTTAACCCCTGAACAAGCTTGGCACTCTATAGACCATAATACAATATTTTTACTTCTTGGTATGATGGTTATAGTATCAATTCTAATTGAAAGTGGATTTTTCTCTATTCTTTCTTTAAAGGCTCTTCAAATTACTAAAGGAAACCCATTAAAAATATTAATAGTTTTTACAGTTTTGACAGGATTTTTATCTGCATTTTTGGATAATGTAACAACTGTTTTATTTATGATACCTATTCTTATTGGGCTAACAGCTAAACTAAAATTAAATCCAGTTCCTTATGTAATTGCAACAGTTTTAGCATCAAATATAGGAGGAACTGCTACATTAATAGGAGACCCTCCAAACATAATAATTGGTTCCCTTGGTGGATTTACATTTATGGATTTTATAGTAAATATTGCTCCAATAGTTATACTTACTCATATAGTAGGGAGTATTGCTTTTGTTTTATACATGAAGATTAGAGGGGACTTAAAGCCTCAAATGACAGACCAAAAAGAAATTGAAAAACTTATAGCTCAACAAAAGGCAGAATATGATGTTGTTTTAATGAGGAAAGGATTAATAGTTTTTGGAATAACTATATTTTTATTCTTTATGCATCATATTCTTCACTTAGAAGCAGGAACAATAGCTTTATTTATGGCTTCTATCTTACTTTTATGGTCTAAAGAAGACCCTGAAAAAATATTCGAAAGGGTTGAATGGACTACTCTTATGTTCTTTATGGGATTATTTATTGTTATTGGTGGAATGGAACATACAGGTGTTTTTGAAAAAGTTGCTCATTTCACATCTAATTTATTACAAGAACCAATGTCTAGTATTTTAATTTTAGGGGGACTTTCTGCATTTATTTCTGGAATTGTTGATAATATACCATTTACAATGGCTATGGCTAATGTTCTACTTGATTTTGGTAAAACTACTACATGGAATACAGAACCTTTATGGTGGGCTTTAGCTCTTGGTGCTTGTCTTGGAGGAAACTTAACAATTATTGGAGCTTCTGCAAATGTTGTTGCTGCAGGTTTGGCAGAGAGGGAAGGTTATCCTATAAAGTTTATTGATTTTCTAAAAATGGGAACGCCAGTAACTATTGTGACAGTTATCTTTGCTTTAGCTTTACTATATTTAAAGTATGCAATTTTTGGTGTATAGATGTTTTAAATACATAGTTGCGTAAGCTCCTTTTTTTAGAAAAAAGCAAACCCTAGAGCCATAGATTTTTATATCTGTGGCCTTTTCATATGTCCTTCTGTAATCTCCTTTTATTTTTTTGTCTTTTAAAATTTGTAAGAATTCTATAAGGCTAAATCCTTCTTTTTTTAAAATTTCTTCATAATATTCTTTACTTTCTTCCATTTTTACTTTATAGCCTAAAATTGTCCAAAACTTTGGTATTGTATCTATTACTAAATCTTTTGGGATAAAAAATTTTTCTCTTTGTTCTTCTAAAAATAGACCGTTAAATTTTTCCCTTAAAAAAAGCTCAAAACTTTTATTCCAAAGATATGATAAATATGCATCTACAAAGAAGTTTTCCTTTTTTGATAGTTTTTTATTTTGTAAAAGTAGTTTTTTTCCTTTACTTATATTAAATTGTTTTATCCGTTGGGTATCAAAGTAGTTTATAAAAATTTCACTAATATTACATATAGCTTCAGGTAATTTTATATCGAAAAAATTTCCTTCCAGTTGACCGATTTTAACTTTCCTTTTTATACTTCCTAGTTTCTTAAGAATAAAAAATGTATTTTTGTATTTTTCTATTTTTATATCGCCATAATCTACCTTAGAAGACACATATTGAAAAGTTATTGCATTTTTATCTTTTAGACCTGCATAGTCTAAATTTAGTTTATGAGCTATGTCTAATGTGTTTAAATTTCTTTTAACAAGTAAATAAAGATAATACTCACCATCGTTTTTAGGAAAGTAAGCTTTTTCTACAACTATAAAATCTTCTGGTTTTTCTTTGATTTTCCATTTATACTTCAAATTTTTATTTTTCCTTTAGGTTTTTTCTAATTGTTTTATTATAAATATTTTTAGGATTTTTATATTGTAAGTATAAATGCTTGACATAAATTAATAAAAGTTCACTGTTTTTTCACTATATAATTAGAAGATACTTAAATAAAACTTAAATGGAGGTAAATTTTATGCAAAAAACTTTTACTATTTTTACTATCTTGCTTACCTATTTAACAATTTCATTTGCTTCAATACTTGAAGAAATAGAAAAAGAAAGGATTAAGATTATTGAAAAAGTTGCTCCGGGAGTTGCAACTATTTTTACAGTAAGAGAAATAAAAATACCTAATCCTTTTGCAGGTTCTCCTTTTTCTGAATTTTTTGGAATTCCTAATCAAAGGGAGTTTAAACAAAGGCAGGAGGGACTTGGTTCTGGTTTTATAGTAAAAATCGATAAGAAGAAAAAGTTAGTTTATCTACTTACAAATAATCATGTTGTTGAAAATGCAACAAATATAAAAGTGCAGTTTAAAAACAGATTAACTTTAGATGCCAAAATAATAGGAACAGATAAACTTGCAGATGTTGCTGTAATAGCTGTGCCATTTAAAAATGGGATAGAAAAATATGCGGAAAAACACATTTTAAAGCTTGGAAATTCTGACCAACTAAAGCCGGGTATGACTGTTATTGCTATAGGTAGTCCTTTAGGACTTAAATGGACTGTAACAGAAGGAATAATATCTGCCTTAGATAGAGCTATAGAAGGACATCCAGGAGAAGGATTTATTCAAACAGATGCTGCAATAAATCCAGGAAATTCTGGAGGACCTTTAGTTAATGTAAAAGGAGAGGTTATTGGTATAAATACTGCAATAATTGCAGGAGCACAAGGGCTTGGTTTTGCAGTTCCTATAAATCAAGCAAAGTGGATAATGGAGCAAATACTAAAATATGGAAAAGTTTATAGAGGAAAACTTGGCGTTGTTATCCAACCTTTAACTCCTGAACTTGGAAAATATTTTGACCTAGACTACGGTGTAATAATTACCCAAGTTATGAAAAACTCTCCTGCAGAAAAAGCAGGGTTAAAAGCTGGAGATATAATAATTGCTGTTAACGGAAAAAAGGTAGAAGACCCTAACGATTTACAAAAATATATAATGAGGACTATGCCTGGGAAAAAGGTAATCATCACTATTGTTAGAGATAAAGAAAAAAAAGATATAGAGGTTATTGTTGGTTCTTGGGATGACGATATAGATACAGGTAATCTCCAAGAGTTAGAAGTTAAATATGGACTTATAGTTAAGGATATAACTCCTCAAATTGTTGAAAAGTATAGGCTCCCTAAAGTTCCTTACGGAGTTATAGTTTACGGTGTGAAGTTTGGTTCTCCTGCAGATGAAGCAGGACTTAGTGATGATAGCTACCCTGCTCCACTAGAACTTTTAACCTCTATTTTAGAAAATGTAAAATTTGCAATAGATTGTATCAGGTAGAGTATGCGAGAGAGGCCGTTAGGCGAGGTACAACTGCCATAGGTATTAGATGTAAGGATGGAGAGGTATTGGCAGTGGATAGGAGG
>DTZN01000233.1 GCA_012961365.1 Hydrogenothermaceae bacterium | reverse complement strand
GAAATGTTGATACTGCTGGTAGAATTGACAAGTTTAAGAAAAAATACAACCTTTAAATACGCTTGTAGGGGCAATCCATTGTGGTTGCCCTTTATCAAGAGAATAATTTATGCTAAAATTTATCCTAAGTTATAATAATTAACCTATATTATACAATTTAAAAATTTTTAGGAGGCTAAAATTGTCATCACTTGGAGAATATAACCATAAGGAAATAGAAAGTAAATGGTATGAAAAGTGGCTAAAAGAAAAATTATTTACGCCAAATTTAGATAAAGATACAGAGCCTTTTGTAGTAGTAATGCCTCCACCTAATGTTACAGGGTTTTTACATATAGGACATGCACTTAATATGACTCTTCAAGATATATCAATTAGATATAACAGAATGAAAGGTAAGAATACTCTTTGGCTTCCAGGATTTGACCATGCAGGAATAGCTACCCAGTGGGTTGTAACAAAACAACTTGAAAGCGAAGGAATAAACAAATTTGATTTAGGTAGGGAAAAGTTTATAGAAAGGATATGGCAATGGGTCCCGAAAGCTAGAGATACCATAAAAAAACAGATACAAACTCTTGGGGCTTCTTGTGATTGGTCTAGACAAAGATTTACTTTAGATGAAGGCTTTGCTAGAGCAGTTAGAGAAGCTTTTTACAAACTTTATAAAGAAGGATATATATTTAAAGCACCATATATTGTAAACTGGGACCCTAAAGATAGAACTGCTATTTCAGATTTAGAGGTTGAGTATAAAGAAGAAAAAGGTAATCTTTGGTATATAAAGTATCCAGTTGTTGATGATAATGGAAAAGAAACTGGAGAGTATGTAATTGTTGCAACAACAAGACCAGAAACAATGCTTGGAGATACTGCAGTTGCAGTTAATCCAAATGATGAAAGATACAAGCATTTAATAGGTAAAAAGTTAAAACTTCCTCTGTCAAAAGAAATAAGAATAGATTTTTATGGAAAAGAGGTTTCAAACTTACTCCCTATTGTAGCAGATGATTATGTTGACCCTGAGTTTGGAACAGGAGTAGTAAAAATAACCCCTGCTCATGACCCTAATGACTTTGAAGTAGGTAAAAGACATAATCTACCTATGGTTGTTATTATGGATGAATCTGCTACTATGAATGAAAATGCAGGGAAATACAAAGGTTTAGATAGATACGAAGCGAGAAAAAAAATTGTAGAAGATTTAGAAAAAATAGGATTACTTTTAAAAGTAGAAGAGCTTATTCACAATGTGGGACATTCCCAAAGGTCTGGAGCAGTTGTTGAACCATATTTATCAGTTCAATGGTTTGTTGATACGAAAAAATTAGCGAAAGATGCAATTAAAGTTGTAGAAAATGAAGATATTAAATTTATTCCAAAACAGTGGGAAAAAACTTATCTAAACTGGATGTATGAAATTAGAGAATGGTGTATATCCAGACAAATCTGGTGGGGACATAGAATACCTGTATGGTATTGTAAGTCTTGTGGGGCAGAGAATACTTTAAGTGATGAAATTTTTAAAAAGTTAGGGCAAAAAACTATATTTAACATATTTGCAGATACAAGAATTCCGCAATTCTTCACAAAACAGCAGTTAAAAGATTATTTATATTCTAAGAACTTTACCCATAGTGATAAAACCAATTTAGAGTTTTATGAAAAAGTTGTATTTAATAAGGAAATTCCAGAGCTTTACGAAGAAAATATAGATAAATTTTTAAGTGAAAATTATTTAAAAATACCAGTTTTAAATACTGAAAATGAAGAAAACTCTAAAAATAAAATAGGATTTGTTCCACATGTTATTTATTTCTTAAGATTAAACAATCTAGTTCCTGAAGAATTTACAGAAGAAGATATTTTTAATGCATATCACAAATATAAACAAAAAATCAAAGATATATTTACTATTTATTTAAACGGAATAAAGAGAGAAGAAGTTTTAGAAAATACAGAAAGTATAAAAGATTGGTTAAACGAACATACCTATGGAGGATGTAAAAAAGGTAGAATCTCCTTTGAAGAAAACGGTGAAAAATACAAACTAAAAGAAGATAAACTTTTAAACATTAAATACTTTATAGACCTAAAATGCGATAAATGTGGAAGTAGAAACTTAAAACAAGAAGAAGATGTTTTAGATACATGGTTTTCTTCAGGACTTTGGCCTTTTGGAACGCTTGGTTGGCCTACAGAAACAAAGGACCTTCAAAAATTTTACCCAACATCACTATTAATTACAGGATTTGACATTATTTTCTTCTGGGTTGCAAGAATGATAATGATGGGTATGCATTTTATGAAACAAAAACCTTTCTCTGATGTATATATTCACGCCCTTGTTAGAGATGAAAAAGGCCAAAAAATGTCTAAAACAAAGGGAAATGTAATAGACCCTCTAGATATGTCAGAAAAATATGGAGCAGATTCCCTTAGATTTACTTTGGCAGCTTTAGCTGCACAAGGAAGAGATATAAGATTATCAGAAAAAAGAATAGAAGGTTATAAACATTTTGCAAATAAAATATGGAACGCTTCTAAATATGTTTTACAAAACATAGAAAATTTTGAAGAAAGCTTAGAAACAGATGTAAGTAAGCTAAACTTATCTTATGAAGATAAATGGATACTTTCAAAGCTTCAAAAAACTATAGAAAAACTAGAAAATGCAATTGTTAGTTATAAATATAACGATTATGCAAATGGAATATATGACTTTTTCTGGCATGAATACTGTGATTGGTATTTAGAATT
>DTZN01000232.1 GCA_012961365.1 Hydrogenothermaceae bacterium | reverse complement strand
ATAAGTAATTATAATAATTAATATATAATAATTCTAAATTAACCTAAGAACTTTCTAATGTATGCAGCTCTTATTATTTTTTCTTGATCAATATTGTCTAAAGATCGGATTATTTCATCTGTAACACTTTTATATGTTTCATCTATTTCAAAATCAAATCTATCCATTGCTAATTTCTTAACTACCTCGTTTGGTAGGATTTTAACAACATCAGGATTATAGTATCTTAATGCATCTAATATATCCTCTCCACATACTTCCATTTCAATTTCCATCTCCTTTTCATTTAAATTGGCTTTAATTTTTTATTGATTTATAATGAATTATAAGAAATTTTATCGGTAATGTCAAGGAGGAGTTTTAAATTGCCTTTCGAATTTATAAAAACAGATATTCCTGAAGTAATTTTAGTAAAGCCAGTGGTTTTTAAAGATAATAGAGGTTTTTTTATGGAAACTTATAAAAAATCCAACTTTGAAAAAGTAGGAATAAATACAGACTTTGTTCAGGATAACCATTCAAAGTCTATTAAGGGAGTATTAAGAGGTCTTCACTATCAAAACGAGCCATTTGCTCAAGGAAAATTAGTTAGATGCATAAGAGGAAAAATTTTTGATGTTGCAGTAGATATAAGAAAGGGTAGTCCAACATTTGGAAAATGGATAGGTTATGAACTTTCTGAAGAAAACAAACTTATGCTATGGATACCTAAAGGTTTTGCTCATGGGTTTTTAACACTTTCAGAAGAAGCCGAAGTGATATACAAAGTATCAGGTGAAGAATATTCTCCTCAGTATGATGCTGGAATTATATGGAATGACCCAGATATTGGAATAAAATGGCCATTGGATAACATAGATGAAGTTTTGCTATCTGATAAGGATAAAAATTTACCAAATTTAAAAAATGCAGATATTAATTTTGTATATGGAGGATGAGCTTTGAAACTATTGGTGACAGGTGGAGCTGGATTTATTGGAAGTGAGTTTGTTAGACAAGCTATTCGAAAAGGATTTGAAACGGTTGTTGTGGATAAGCTGACTTATGCAGGAGATTTAGAAAGATTAAAGAATGTAAAAGATAAAATAAAGTTTTACAAAGCAGATATAGCAAACAGGGAATTTATTGAATATATAGTCAAAGTAGAAAAGCCTGATATAATTGTTCATTGGGCAGCAGAAAGCCACGTTGATAGAAGCATATTAGATGCTTCGCCTTTTATTGACACAAATGTTAAAGGAACACAAATTCTTTTGGATGTAGCAAAAGATAATAATATAAAGCTATTTGTAAATATAGCAACAGATGAAGTTTATGGAGAACTTGGAAAAGACGGGCAATTTTACGAAACTACACCTCTTAATCCAAATTCTCCTTATTCTGTTAGTAAAGCTTCTGCTGATATGCTTGGGAGAGCTTATCATAGAACTTATAAATTACCGGTAATTACAGTTAGACCATCTAATAACTATGGTTGGTGGCAGTATCCAGAAAAGTTAATTCCAGTGGTCATTTTAAAAGCTTTAAATGAAGAACCTATTCCTCTTTACGGAACAGGAGAAAATGTCAGGGAATGGCTATTTGTTTCTGACTGCGTAGAAGCAGTTTTTGAAATAATTAATAAAGGTAAAGTAGGAGAAATTTACAATGTAGGAAGTGGGGAAGAAAGAAAAAATATTGATGTTGTAAAATCAATACTTAAAGCTTTAAACAAATCAGAAGATTTAATAACCTTTGTCAAAGATAGACCAGGACATGATTTTAGATATTCGTTGAATACAGATAAGATACAAAAAGAAACAGGATGGAAGGCCAAAATAAAATTTGAAGAAGGTATAGAAAAAACTGTTCAATGGTATTTGGATAATATGAAATGGGTAGAAAATAAATTGAAATATTTGAAAAATTTCTGGAGAAAAATGTATGGTTAAATATTTGATTATTGGTAAAAACGGTCAACTTGGAAGGGAGTTTATAAAAACGTTAGATAGAAAAAAGAAAAATTTTGTAGCTTTAAGTCATTTAGAATGTGATATTTCTAATTTAGACAATGTTTTAGAAGTTTTTGAAAAAATAAAACCGGATATAGTGATAAACTGTGCAGCGTATAATCAGGTAGATAAGGCAGAGGTAGATTATGCAAAAGCTATAAAGGTAAACAGTTTTGGTGTCAGAAATCTTTCTTATGCTTCAAGGAAATTTAATACTTTTTTAGTCCATTATTCTACAGACTATGTTTTTGATGGAAAAAAAGAAAATGGATTATATACTGAAGAGGATATTCCAAATCCTATTAACGAGTATGGAAAAAGTAAATATATTGGGGAAATTTACTTGAAAGAAGAATTAAACAATTACCTTATTTTTAGGACTAGCTGGGTATATGGAGAAGGAAAGCAAAACTTTATTTACAAACTTATGCAACTTGTGAAAAATAACAATTTCTTAAAGATATCATACGATGAAATCTCTATTCCTACATCTACAAGAACAATAGTGGAGGTTTCTTTAAAAGCTTTGGAAAAAGGATTGATAGGGGTATATCATTTAACTAACTGTGGTTATGCATCTAGATATGAATTTGCTAAAAAAATATTGGAAATAAAAAGGATAAATAAATTTATATATCCTGTATCAAAAAGTATCTTTAATCTACCAGCCGAAAGACCAAAATTTTCCGCAATGAGTAATGAGAAGTTAATAAATTTGTTAAATTTAGAAATAAATAAATGGGATGAGGAATTAAAAATTTTTATTTATCAAAATAAATAAAATAAATGAGGATTTCTTGATATGCTTGTAAAGATATACGTATTCTTTATATCTTTCTTAACAAATATTGTATTTAGAGTAATTTCAGACAAAAAGCAAATTTTCATAGATAAGATAGATGAAAATAAACCACAAAAAGTTCATGAAGAACATGTTCCTAGAATAGGTGGAATAGGTATATTCATTGCATTTAGTATATTTTCTATTCATTACTTACAATTTTCATATTATCCTATGCTTTTTCTTTTGTCTTCTTTACCTATTATTTTTATTGGGATTTTAGAAGATTATAAGAGGAATATAAATCAAAAAGTAAGGCTATTATTTATGTCTATAGGCACTATTTTTAGCATTATTTTATTAAATAATATAATTTATTCTTCTGGATTTTTCAATTTTCCAATATATATATCTATTTTTTTTACTATTTTTGCTCTTGTTGGTATTACGAATGCTATTAATATGATTGATGGCTTTAATGGTCTTGCTTCGGGAGTTATCATTATTACACTAATATCGTTTATTTATGTATTAAATAAATTCGGGGATACTACTATTATAGAAATTTGCTATGCACTTTTGTTTGCAACATTAGGTTTTTTTGTTTTGAACTTTCCATTTGGGAAAATTTTCCTTGGAGATGGAGGTGCATATTTTTTAGGATTTACTATAGGTATAATTTCCATATTAATGTCTAATACATATAAAAATATTTCTCCATGGTTCCCTCTTCTTATTTTAGCTTATCCTGTTGTGGATGTGTTATTTTCCATATTTAGGAGGGTTTTTATACATAAACGTTCTCCTTTTTCTCCGGATAAAGAACATTTACATTCTTTAATTTATAGAGTAGTTACAAAATCAAACTGGCTAACATCTGTTTTCATATTCGCTATTATAATACCTTTTAATATATTTGCCATATTAAACTATAACAATCACTTAAATCTACTATTTGGATTTCTTGTCTTCGTTAGTATTTATATAATCATATACTTTTATTTAATGAGAAACCTGAAATATGAGGTGAAAAAAGCTTGAAAATCCTTATAACCGGTGGTGCAGGATACATAGGAAGCCATGTGTTAAAGGCTTTATCTAAAAAGGGAAACTATCATGTTT
>DTZN01000231.1 GCA_012961365.1 Hydrogenothermaceae bacterium | reverse complement strand
TCTAGCAATCCAAATCAAAAAGTATTATCATCTTCACCTTTGGTATTTCTGGGACTTATTAGTTTTCCACTTTATCTTTGGCACTATATATTTGTAAGTTATATGCATATATTTGGCCTTGAAGTTCAAAACTATGGAATATGGATAATTCTTTTTTCTGTATTTGTTTCCTACTTAACCTATAGGTTTATAGAGATATATGCCAGAAAACAGACTAGCTATAAGTTTGTTGCTTTTTTGATTGCAATAGCATTATCTATTGGCTTTTTAGGTCAATATGTCAGTAAACAAAATGGCTTACCTAATAGACCCCATTTGATATCAAATGATGAATTTAAACAGCAATTCATTAGAACCCCTGCACAAAATCAAACAGGCATACTATTAACAACAAAAATATTGGGACATAAACCAACCAATGATTATATCAAAGCAACATCCAATAATTTATCAAAAAAGTTTATTGCAGTCATTGGTGATAGCCATGCCCATACATCTTACCCTGGGTTTGCCAAGGAGTTTAGCAAAAAAGGATATGAAACTATTTTACTTGCCAATTCATCTTGTCCACCTTATTTAGGGGGGGCAATGGGTAAAAATATGGCAGATGTTCAAAAATGTGAAAAAAAGATATCTGACATATATACTACCATTAAAAATATTCTACATCTTAAAAAAGTAATCTTAGTTACTAGAGGAACCGAATATATGAATGATATTGGTTACGGAGTTGTAGATGATGGGGGGAAGCCATTAAATTACCATTTTAAAGATTTCTTTGCCAATAAAACTTCTTATGATCAAAAAGAAAAATTTTTTGAAGTTTTAGAAAATAATTTTAAGAAATACAATAAAAATGACAAACTTAATTTCTATTACCTACTTGAAAATCCAGAACTTGGCTTTTCTCCAAAAAATTGTATGGAAAGACCATTTAGTCTTTTTCCTTCTGAATGTAGACTTAGTTATGAAGACTATATAGCTAGAGCAGGAGAATATAGAACTAAAGTTAAAAATATTAGTAAAAAATATCCAAATATAATCATACTTGACCCGAAAGATCTATATTGTGATACTAAATATTGTTATGCTATAAAAGATGGTAAAATGCTATATGCAGATGATGACCACCATAGTGTAGATGGATCGATTATACAAGCTAAATATTTGATTAAAGGGGATTTTTTTAAATGGTAAAATACACTCAATCATATATTAATTTTGCATTTTTTATAATTTTCCCCCTTTTTTTTCTATATCATGTTTTAGTTGCTAAAAACTATTTACCTCCTTTTTTAGGAGGATACTTTACTGTTATGATTTTAGTCAATTTACCATTTCTTATAATAAGTACAATACTCTTATCGGGTGTTAAAAAGAATCATATAACATTTATCGAAATACTATTTTTTATTTTATTATTATATTTTTTCTTAATTTCAGTTGTGAATTTTTTTTTCAATCCTATACCAGATAAAACTCTCATGCTCGTACATTCCATTCAAGGAATACTTTTTTTATTTATATGCTATGTACTTGGTAAATATATAGACATACATAATCAATTTTTAAAAAAAATAATTATATTTACTCTCATTATTTTTATGCTTCTTATCATCAGTAACTTAAATGAATATTCAATGTTTGATTTATCAAAGAAAACTAATATGAATATTTCTTATCAGGGCTATGCTCGCATATTAACAGTATTGGGCTTTTTTTCAATAGCGATGATTAAAAACATCAAATATAGTCTTGCTATCTTCATTGTGGCAAGCGTTGCTCTTTTTTTTAACGGAGCCAGAACAGAATTTGTAATATTTAACTTAACAGGCTTAATGTACTATATCCTTCTTAAACCGAAATTACTTTTTCCTCTGATTGTGATCTTCTTAAGTATGTTGTTATTTATTATATTCAATGATTCAATTCAACAATTTTTATTACATAACCGATTATTTGAATTATTATTGGATCGAGAAAATTCAACAAGTGGTAACGCGAGATTAAATACTATAATTTTAGCAGTGCAAACTATTCAAGATTATCCACTTTTTGGAAACTATGGAAGTTATATAGAAGTAGGTGGCATAGGGTGGTATGCTCACAGTATTATATCTGCTTGGGTTGATTTAGGACTTTTTGGATTTTTAATATATATATTTATGTTCTTTTTAATGTTCTTGTATCTTATAATGCATAGAAATAGAAAAAATACTCCAGAATATAAACTTTTTTTCTTGTTTTATGTATTTGTATTTCTTGCTATGTTAGTTTCTAAAAATTATTCATATATGCTTTTTGGCTTTCTCGTAGCATTTTATTCAAGAAGTGCCTATGTTAAATAAATTCAAACCTAAAACAGAATACTCTAAAAATATACTGACCTTAATGTCAGGTACTATGCTAGCTCAAGCCATTCCTATAGCCATCAGCCCCATATTGACAAGATTATACTCTCCTTCTGATTTTGGTACTTTTGCCTTGTATTTTGCGTTAGCTGTATTGTTTGGCTCACTGGTTGCAGGACGATATGAGTTATCTATTTTGATACCTAAACAAGATGAAGATGCAAGGCAAATTGTACTTTTTTCTATTTCTATCAGTTTTTTTGTATCCATATTACTATCTATATTTATTTACATGAATATAGACTGGCTGGTTCAACTATTGAATAACCAAGGTATAAAAATTTGGCTCTATATCTTACCTGTCAATGTGTTTATGATTTCGGTAAT
>DTZN01000230.1 GCA_012961365.1 Hydrogenothermaceae bacterium | reverse complement strand
TAATTTTCTTTATTGGTGGTAATGCAAATTCTTTATAATCATCAGGTGATAAGTATCCTCCCCAACTATCAAATATTTGAACTAAATCTGCTCCACTTTTAAATTGAAAATATAAATAGTCAATTAAAGAATTTGCAAGTTTATCTAATAGATTTTTGAAATCATCAGGGTAGTTATACATAAATGCTTTAGCTTTTTTGAAATCTCTTGAAGTTTTTCCTTCAATCATATAAGCTGCTAATGTAAAAGGGGCTCCGCAAAATCCAATAGTTGGAATTTCTCTATTTAATTTTTCATTTACACCTTTAATAATTTCTCCAACGTAAGAAACTTCTTCTACATTCAAAGGTCTTAATCTATTTATATCTTCAGGAGTTTCTATTGGAGATTCAAAAACTGGTCCTTCTCCTTCTTTAAACTCAAAATTGAAACCCATTGGTTCCAAGGGTGTTAAAATATCTGAAAAGATAATTGTCGCATCTACATCTAAAAGCTTTTTAGGTAGAATAGAAGCCTCTACTGCTAATTCTACATTTTTATAAAATTTTTTAAAACTTCCTGCTTTTTTTCTTAATTTCCTATATTCTGGCATATATCTTCCTGCCTGACGCATTAACCATATAGGAGTTCTTTGTATAGGTTCTTTTTTTATAGCTTTTAAAAGTAAATCATTTTTAGGATTTTGCATATAATTCTCCTTTTTAGGGATAAGTGAAGATAATTATATACAAAAAGAAAAAGAAATTTATTAAAAAAAAGAATTTAAGGGCAAAAGCCCCTTCAATAAAAATACATTTAAGAGTTGTTTTCTTCTTTTTTCTTTGGAAGAAACTTTAGTTTTCCATTTTCCTCATCTATTACAACAATATCTCCAGGTTTTACTTCTCCTTTTAGTATTAAATCTGCAAGAGGAGTTTCAACATATTTTTGTATGGCTCTTCTAAGTGGTCTTGCTCCGTAAACTGGGTCATATCCAAGTTTTGCTATTAATTCTTTAGCTTTTTCTGTAGCTTCTATCATTATGTTTCTTTCGTGTAATCTTGCATTTAGGTTTTTAAGCATAAGTTCAACGATTTGTAGTAGCTCTTTCTTAAATAGTGGTTTAAATACTAGTATTTCATCTAATCTATTTAGAAATTCTGGTCTAAAGTAATTTTTAACTTCTTCTAATACTTTTTCTTTAGCAATGTTAAATTCTTTTTCTATTGTTTCTTCATCTGCATCAAATGGTATAAGTGTTAAATATTGGCTACCTATATTAGAAGTTAAAATAATAATTGTATTTCTAAAGCTTACAGTTCTACCTTGTGCATCTGTAAGTCTTCCATCATCTAAAACTTGTAAGAACACATCAAATACTCTTGGATGGGCTTTTTCTATTTCGTCTAATAAAACCACAGAATAAGGTTTTCTTCTAACTGCTTCAGTTAGCTTTCCACCTTCTTCGTATCCAACGTATCCTGGAGGTGCACCAATTAATTTAGCAACAGAATGCTCTTCTTTAAACTCTGACATATCAAGTCTTATTAATGCATCTTCATCTCCAAATAGTAGTTCTGCCAATGCTTTTGCTGTTTCAGTTTTACCTACCCCTGTTGGACCTAAGAACATAAATGATGCAAGTGGTTTTCTAGGGTCAGATAATCCTGCTCTTGCTCTTCTTATACTTTCAGCAACTGCTTTTATAACATGTTCTTGATCAACAACCCTTTTGTGTAGCTCTTCTTCAAGGTGTAAAAGTCTTTCCATTTCTTCTTCTTTAAGTTTGGATAATGGTATACCTGTCCAATCAGATACAACTTCTGCAACATCATCTTCTGTAACAACTGTTTTTTCCGCAATTTTGAGTTCTAATTCTTTTATTTCTTTTTCAAGTTTAGCTTTTTCAATTTTTAGCTGTGCTTCCTTTTCATAATCTCCTTTTTGAGATTCTTCTTCAATTTTCTTTTCTAGTTCTTCTAGTTGTTTCTTTAATTGTTCTAATTTCATATGGTCGTTATCAGAATTTAACATCATTTCTTTTAGCTGTTTTTCTAGATTGGCTTTTTCAATTTTTAGTTTTGCTTCTTTTTCATAATCTCCATCTAAAGATGCTTGAACTATTTGCTCTTCAAGTAGTTTTATTTTCCTTTCTAGTTCTATTACCTCAGGTGGAGCATATACTAGTTTTAATTTCTTTCTAGCACATGCTTGATCTAAAGCATCTATAGCTTTATCAGGTAATCTTCTGTCCTGTATATATCTGTGGGTTAGTTTCGCAGATGCTTCTATCGCAGAATCATCAATTTTTACACCATGGTGTTTTTCTAATTTAGGTCTTAACGCTCTAAGTATTTCTATAGTAGTTTCTACATCTGGTTCTTCTACTAAAACAGGTTGAAATCTTCTTTCTAATGCAGGGTCTTTCTCTATATATTTTCTGTATTCCTCTAAAGTAGTTGCACCAATTACTCTAAGTTCCCCTCTAGCTAAAGCTGGTTTTAGTAAATTTCCTGCATCTGTTGAACCTTCAGTTGCTCCTGCTCCAACTATAGTATGAAGTTCATCTATAAATAAGATTATTTCCCCTTCAGACTTTTTAACTTCGTCAATTATTCCTTTTAATCTTTCTTCAAACTCTCCTCTATATTTTGTTCCAGCAAGTAATGCTCCCATATCAAGAGCAATAACTCTTTTATCAAATAAATCTTCTGGAACTTCTTTATTAACTATTTTTTGAGCAAGTCCTTCAACAATAGCAGTTTTACCAACTCCTGCTTCACCAACCAAAACTGGGTTATTTTTGCTTCTTCTTAAAAGTATCTCAATAACTTGTTGTATTTCTTTTTCTCTACCAATAACTGGGTCTAATTTTCCTTGTTTTGCAAGTTCTGTTAAATCAACACCAAATTTTTCAAGTGCTGATTTTTCTTCTTCTGCCATTTCTTGTTGAATGTTTTCTCCATTCATTTTTTCCTTTCCTCCTTTTAGTATTTGTTCTAAAATTTTTCCTGCAATTGTATCTTTAGCATCAACTAATGCAGTAGCAATATAAACAGGAGAAACTTGAGCTTCTCCTTTTTCTAGAGCAAGTTTTTCTGCTTGTTCTAAAACTTTTATTAATTTATTAGCGTAAACTTTTCCACTTTTTGTTCCTAAAACTTCTTCTGCTATTTTAACTATAATTCTATCAGGTGAAAGTCCAAGTTCATCAATTTGTTTAACAAAATCTGAATTCTCAATAATTTTGTATAAAACAGATGATAAGCTAGCTTCTCCGTTTAAAAATGCATTTGCAGTAGCTTCATCCATCACTTGAAGTAATGAACTTTTAATCTGGTTTAACTGTCCTTTTAGTTCTTTTTCATATCTTGATAATCTTTCATATTCTAATCTTGTTGAACTTCCAAAACCTCCCCAGAAACTACTTTCTTCATATCTAAGTTCATTTTCAAGTTGTCTTTTGGCTTGAGCTACTTTTTGAATTTCTGTGGTTATCTGGTTAATATTTGCCTTAACTTGAGATAACTGGTTTTGCAAATTTTTTAAATAATCAATATATTCTCTTGTAGACTTATCAATTTGAGAATATAAATCATTTAAATATTCTTGTATTTTTTGGATTAAATCTTTTGTATCAATTCCCCTTTTTTCTAAAACTTTAACTAAAGGAAAATCTTTTTTGCTAATAATAGCAAGTAATAAATGATCTGTGTCTACAAGTCTATCTTTCCTTGCATTGGCATTGGATTTTGCAGTTTCTAAAATCTCTTTTGATTTTTGGTCTAAAAGATTTTCGCTAAACATTTTAACCCCCTATTATTTTAGTAGGTTATTGTTAGATTAATTTATAATGTTTCTTATAAATATCAACACTTTAATTGTAAATTAATTCTTCTAATCTTGAAATAATTTTGTTGATTTCAAATTCTTTTGCCTTTTCTATTGCATTTTTACTAAACTCTTTCCTTAAATTTTCATTTTCCAGAAGAATTTTTACTTTTTCTACAAATTGGTTTATATCTGCAAAAGGTACTAAAAAACCATTTTTCCCATCATCTATAATATCAACATGCCCACTAAATTCATTTTTAAATGCAATAACAGGTGTCCCACAGGCAAAAGATTCTACAACTACCCTTCCTAATCCTTCTTCATATGAAGTTAACAAAAATAATGTAGCTTTTGACATATATTTAAATGGATTATTAGTAAATGGCAAAAAATATACATTATTTATTTTTTTCTGCTTTATCTGTTTAATAAGATTACCTTTTTCTTCTCCATCTCCAACTAAAACTAAATTAAGTTTTGGGTATATATTGTTTAATTTCTTAAAAATATTTAATAGCAAATCTAATCTTTTTTGCTTGGAAAATCTTCCTGCATACAACAATGTAGGGTTTTTAAATATGGATTTTTCCTCTGTTTTAATATTTTCTTTTTTTAGTTCATTTAACACAGAAATTTCTATAGGATTTGGAACAACATAGATATTTTTATCATTTAAAAAAAAGTTCTAATTACATCATAC
>DTZN01000229.1 GCA_012961365.1 Hydrogenothermaceae bacterium | reverse complement strand
TATATTTAAAAAACCTAAAAATTTATCTTTTGAAGAAGCTTCGGCAATTTGTATTACTTATACAACAATGTGGCATTCATTAATTACAAAGGCACAAATAAAAGCAGGGGATACAGTTTTAATACATGGTGGAGCAAGTGGTGTTGGAACTGCAGGGATACAAATAGCAAAATTATTTGGTGCTAATGTGATAACTACAGTAGGAGATGAATGGAAAGTTGAAAAGGTAGAAAATATAGGTGCCAATTTTGTAATTAACTACAACAAAGAAGATTTTGTCGAAAAAATTAAAAAAATTACAGATGGAAATCTTTGTGATGTAGTTGTTGACCATATAGGAAAAGCAACATTTATTAAATCCATTGAAGTAGCAAAAAAAGGTGGGAAAGTTATAACTTTTGGAACAACAACTGGAGCAGATACAGAAATAAATTTAAGGTCAATTTTTGGTAAAAACTTAGATATACATGGAGTATTTATGGGAACAAGGGGAGAATTTATACACTTTCTAAAGTTTTTCCCTGAAAAACTAAAACCAGTGATAGATGAAGTTTTTGAGTTTAAAGATATCAAAAAGGCCTATGAAAAAATGTTAAGTAGGCAATTTGTTGGTAAATTAGTTGTAAAAGTGGACTAAAACGTATGGAAATCCTAAAAATTGAAAACCTTACTGTTGAGATAAATGGTAATATAATTTTAGATAAGATAAATTTATCAATAAGCAAAGGAGAAATTGTAGCTATAGTTGGCCCTAATGGTGGTGGTAAAACTACTCTATTAAAGAGTTGTCTAGGTTTTATCAAACCAAAAAAGGGAAAGATTACTTTACTAAATAAATCTCCTAAAGAGGTGATTAAAACAGGTAAAATTGGCTATTTACCACAAAAACAAGATTTAGCTAAAGAAACTTTCTTATCTGCTTTAGATGTTGTTTTATTTGGGCTTATAAATAAAAAGTTGTCAAAAAGAGAAAAAAAAGAGATAGCTTTAGGTGCATTAAGACAAGTTGGTATGGATAAATTTGCTTACTATCCATTTAGTAAATTGTCAGGGGGGCAACAACAAAGAGTTTCTATAGCAAGGGTTATAGTCCAACAACCAGAAATTATATTTTTTGATGAGCCATCTACAGGTGTTGATGTTGTAGCACAGGAAGGATTTTATGAATTTATAAAAAAACTTAGAGATGAAACAGGATTAACAATAGTTATGGTATCTCATGATATTGGTGTAATTGGTAGTTTTGTAGATAAGGTTGTAGGGTTAAATAAATATTTGCATTATCTTGGAGATATAAAAGGATTTTTACAAAAAGATATTTTAGAAAAACTTTATGGTGCAGAAGTAAAACTACTTATTCATTCCCCTGAATGTGTATCTTGTGAAAACTTTCACTTAGAGTTTAGAAAATGATGGAGATGCTTTTCATACCTTTTGTTCAAAAAGCCTTAATAGGTGGAGTAGTTTTATCTATTTTGCTATCCTTATTATCTTTGTTTATAGTTGTTAAAAACTGGTCTTTTATATCTATTGGTATTTCCCATGCTACTTTTGGAGGGCTTGCTATAGGGCTTTATTTAGGAATAAATCCTACAATAGTTGGATTTATATTTGCTATTTTAGTAGGAGTTTTAATTGGTTATATTTCAAAAAATTCTAATTTGAAAGAAGATGTTTCCATTGGAATTTTATTTTCATTTTCTATGGCATTAGGACTTATACTAATAATGAAAACGCCTAACTATACTACTGACCTCTTTACATTTTTATTTGGAGATATTTTAACAATTACAAGTTTGGATATAAAGCTTTTAGTAGGTTTTACCATTTTTATTGGAATTTACTTGTTTTTATTTTTTGATAAATTAATGTTTTGCTGTTTTGATGAAGAAGTTGCTTATACTACAGGAATTAAGACCAATTTTTATTATTATTTACTTATCGTTATTATTGCAATTGCTACAGTTTTATCTGTAAAACTTGTAGGAGTTATCCTTGCATCTGCTATGATAATTCTTCCTGCTTCATTTGCTTCTTTGTTTTTTTGGCATTATAAGAAAATCTTAATTTTTGGTAGTTTAACAAGTGTTGTAATGATAACTGCAGGTATATTTGTATCTTACTATCTTGATTTGCCTCCGGGAGCTTTTATTGTTTCTTTATATTCTGGAGTTTTTATGTTAGGTTTATTTATAAAAAAGTTTTTGTTAAGTAGATAAAATGAAAATAGTTACAATTTTACTAGCAGGTGGAAAAGGAAGTAGATTTGGCGAAAAAAAACAGTTTATAAAATTAAAGGGTGAGCCTTTATTCCAATTTTCTTTAAATACTATTAATAAGATTGAAGAAATTACAGATATTATCTTAGTTCTACCAGAAGAAGATTTAGATAGGGTAAAAGTATTTTCATTTAAAAATGTAAAGAAAGTAAGAGGTGGAAAAGAAAGGCAAGACAGTGTAAAAAATGCATTGGACACGATAGGTAATGCAGATATTATTATTGTTCATGATAGTGCAAGACCTTTTGCCACAGAAAGTATGTTTTTAGATGGGATTAACAATGTAAAAAAAGGATACGATGGAAGTATTACTGCAATTCCTGCAAGGGATACAATAAAAAAGGTTGAGAATAATATAGTTTTTAACACTTTAGATAGGAAAAACCTTTATATAATTCAAACTCCACAAACTTTTAAATTTGATGTATTAAAAAAGGCATACCAGAAAGCATATGAAGATAATTTTTTAGGAACTGATGATGCTTCTTTAGTTGAAAGAATAGGTGGTAAGGTAATTATAAATAAAGGAAGTATTTTAAATTTTAAGATTACTACAAAAGAAGATATAATCTTAGCTAATTGTTTAGTAGGAAAGGGGCAAAAACTACAGCCCCCAATTTAAAAATTATTCAGTTGCATAACTGTGAAGTCCCGGAAAATATAGGTTTACTCCAAAGTAGCATATTAAAAGCATTATAAATCCTGCAACTACTATCCAACTAGAAGTAGAATCTTTCCATTTTCCTATTGTTCTACCGTGGATGTATGCCGCAAAGAATAACCATACAATTAATGCCCAATTTTCTTTAGGGTCCCAACTCCAATAACTTCCCCAAGCTTCGTTTGCCCAAGCTCCTCCAAGAATTATAGACGCGGTCCATATTGGGAAAGATATAGCTACTGCCTTCAAAGCAACTTCAGAAAGGAGAGTTTTCTTAGGTAAAAACTTTCCTGCTGGTTTTAATGTATAAGTAGCAAAGTATATAAATCCAAGTAAAGAAAGTATAAATATAATTCCAAATACCATAGTTTTTAAATCCTTAGCTCCAGTTAATGTTAAATATCCAAAAACTACAGATAAACCAAGGGTAAATATAAATCCTCCTATATGGAAAGGTGTTATTGGAACATTTTTTTCAAAATTATTTTTTATTAAAAACGCAACAGAAGCTCCAAACGCTACTGTAAATCCTGCATAACCTGCAAAAGAAGCAAGGACATGTAAATAAAGCCAATAACTTCTAAGTGCTGGAACAAGGGGTAATATTTCAGTATTAAATTGATGACCCCATATTATTAAAAATGCAATAATTGGAAAGAAAAATGCTCCTACGGCTTTTATTTTGTATTCTTTTTCAATAAATAGGTATAAAGTTACTGCAAGCCAAGGGAAAAACATCAATGATTCATAAAGGTTTGTCCAAGGTGGGTGAAATATTCCTAAGTTATAAGCTTCAATACCTCTAACAAAAAGTCCTGCACTTTGGACTATCCATGCAGAAAAGGCAGTTAAAGTAGCAATTTTTTGCATTTTTTCGCCTTTTAGGAAAACTCCAGCTATATATAAAACAGCTGCTACTGCGTATAAAAACCCACTAATTTGAAATAACAAAACGTTGTGAATTTTACCAGTTAGAAAAGCTAAACCTACAATTGCTCCTGTTATTACCAAAGTGATAACAGCAAAAATTATACCTTTTGTTGTTGAACCTTTTTCTTTGTATTCAATAACCTGTTCCATCTTTCTCCTCCAGTTAGTAATCTTAGTAATCACCAAATACATATGTTATTATATTTACCAAAATTTACATTATTCCCTTTTTTATTTTACTTTTCAAATTTTCCAGATGATAGTCATAATTAAAAAACTTTAAAACAGCATGTGTATGGATATTATCATACTCTAGTAGTGATATTCCTGTGTTTGTATGTCTTAATGCCCATATATTTTCCAGACCTATTCCTGTCTCTATACATATAATTCCTTGAATAGAGCCTCCATGACCAACAACCAAAATTCTTTCTTCTTTTTGTTTTTTTATTTCATTTAAAAAATCCTTTATCCTTTCTTCAAATATATGAAACTCTTCTTGAGATGGCAATGGGCAAGCCACAGGATTTTTCAACCATTTTTCCCATTCATCTTTATTTGATATAAAAATTTCATCGTAAAACCTTCCTTCCCATTGTCCAAAATTCATTTCTCTAATTCTTTTATCAACTAATGGTTCAATTCCAAGAATATCTCCTATAATTGTTGCAGTTTGGTAAGCTCTCCTTAAATCTGATGTATATATTTTTTGTATATTAAAGTTTTTCAAATATTCACCAGCAAGTCTAGCTTGAACTATCCCTTTAGGAGTTAAATAAGTATCTATATGTCCTTGAATAATTCCTTTTGCATTATACTCACTTTCTCCATGTCTGCATAAAAACAGTCTTTTTAGCAATTTAAATCTCCAGTAAAACAGGGATTTCTTTGCAGTCGTTAAATTTTACACAGTGAATGCATTCTGTCCATACTTTCTGAGGGAAAAGGGATTTATCTACTATTTTAAAGCCAAGCTTTTCAAAAAATTCAGGCACATAGGTTAATGCAAAAACTTTTTTTATACCAAGATTTTTAGCATCCTCTATACATTTTTCTACAATTGTTTTCCCTATTCCTTTACCTTGGTGTTCATCTAAAACTGCTAAAGACTTTATTTCTGCCAAATCTTCCCAAAAAATATGTAATGAGCCAATACCTACTATTTTTCCATTTTCTTCATAAACAAAAAAGTCTCTAATATTTTCATATATACCATTTAAACTTCTAGGTAATAATATACCTTTTAAAGCAAACTGTTGTAGTATGGAAAATATTTGAGTGGCATCTTTTACTGTGGCTTTTCTTATTTTACTAGTAGTATTGTTCAATTTATTAACATTAACCTCTAGATTTAAGATTTTCATTAATTTTAACTTATTTTCATTGGCTAAGCATAAAAATTAAAAGGGGAAGCTTCCACTTCCCTGATTTAAGCTGTTTGTTTTTTTCTAGATTTAGTTTTTTTTGTTTTTTTCTTTAACTTTTCAAAATCTCTAATTGCAATTGGAAATACTTCATCAATATGCTCTACAAACCTTAAATCTAAATTCTTTCTAACAAATGGAGGTAAATCTTCCATAACTTCATCTTTGTTATCTTTTGGAAGTATTACAGTTTTTATACCTGCTCTTTTAGCTGCCAGTATTTTTTCCTTTA
>DTZN01000228.1 GCA_012961365.1 Hydrogenothermaceae bacterium | reverse complement strand
TTTTTAATAAAGTTATCCACAATAAAATGCAGGTTATTATTTTTATTATTATAATATTTATAATATTATTTAATTAAAAAAGAATAAAAAAGAAAAATTTTTTAAACCTGAAACAGAACTATAAATTTAGTCCATTTTCCGTACTCACTTTCAACATAAATATTTCCATTATGGCTTCTTATGATTTTGTAAACCATCGGAAGTCCTAACCCTGTTCCTTTTTGTTTAGTAGTAAAAAATGGTTTAAATACTTTATCTAAATGTTCCTTTTTAATTCCTACTCCATTATCTTTTATCTCTAAAACCACATATTTATTATTTTTTTCTTTTTTTAAGTAAGTAGATATTTTTACAAATCTTTCTTTTCTATTTTTTTCTTTTACTGCATCTAAAGCATTTAATAGCAAATTAAACAAGACTTGTTTTATCATATTCTTGTCAAATTCAAATTTAGGTATATCGCCTAAATTTGCTATTAACTTTACATTTTCATAATCAAAATCATCATTTAAAAGCTTTACCGTGTGTTTTACTTCCTCATTCAAATCATTTAGCTGAAATTTTGGTTCTAAAAGTTTTGAAAAATTTAGAAATGAAACAGTCATTTCATTTAGTCTATTAACTTCGTCTTTTATTACACTAGAAAACTCTTTTACAATTTCATTATTAATATTTTGTTTCATATAGGTTGCAGCATTTCCTATTGCATATAGAGCATTTTTTATTTCATGTGCAATCTTTGCACTCATTTCTCCCATAGTAGCCATACAATTTAAAGCTTCTCTTTCTTTATAAGCTTCTTCTAGTTTATTTAGATAATCTTTTAATGATGCAATCATGATACAAAAACTAAAATAAAGTTCTTCTATTTCATCTTTTGTTAATTGTTGATATTTTTCACATTTTACACATTCTTTGATTGCAGTTTCTCCAAGTTTATCTAAATATTCCTGTGGGTCATCTGATACTATCCAGCAACTTTCAATTATATTTTTAGGACACTCTTTATCTTTTACCTTTTTTAAAGGCTCATCTAAAATTTTCGCGTGTTTAAAATCTTTTGTTGTTATATTAAATATCTTTTCTTTCAGATTTATCAGTGGTTTTATAATTATTCCTGTTATTAAGAATGTTCCTATGAAGGAAGCAATTATTACAAAAAGTGTAATTGTAAAACTTTGAATTATAAAAGACATAATTTCTTCGTCTACATTTTGCTTTATAAGACTTTGATCGTAGTTGACAGCTACATAACCAAGAGTATCTCCATTTATTTGGACTTTGTAAAAGAGTTTCGTTTTAGGGTAAGTATTATTAATAACTAATATCTTGTCTGTATTGCTGAAAATTTTCAATATGTCTTTTTTGTTATTTCCAATGTAATCCCATTTATCGCTACCTATTACTTTCCCATCTTTAGATAAAACTAAAATGTCTTTTATTTCTGGAAATTTTTTTAATTTTTGTATCATTTCATCAATTTTATCTAGCTTATTTATTACAAAACTTTCCTTGTAGCTTTCTACTATACTTTTAATTGCGTCTATTATTGAATTATTTTTTTCTTGGATTAGTTTTTGTTCAAATATAACAGTAGTTAGTAAAATAGCTCCAAGTAATAATGTTAATATATAAACTGATACTGCTAAAGAAGCTTTCCATTTAATTGAGAATTTTTTCATTTTAAAATTGGATAAAGTTTTAATATGTTTTTATAATTTTTAATAAGTTTCAGATCTTTTTCTTTTACTTTAACAAATCCATCTATACCTATCTCTTTTAAAATATTATCTTCTTTAAGTGAAAATAAGGCATTTTTTATATTTTCTTTTTCCGGAAAAGACTTTTTTATAAAAAGTATATATCGTGGTACATAAGGGGTTTTTATTAAAATTTTTAATTTTCCTTTTGAATATTTGTAGAAACTTTCTTCATTAACTCCAGCACCATCTGCAAAACCTGCTATTACATTTAATATAGCTCCTTTATCTGTTCCAGAACTCCATAAATCTATTAAATCTTCATATTTAATCCCTATTCTATAAAGAACATAAAGAGGCATAATTGCATTACTTGCACATATAGAACTTCCAAGGGTTAAAATTTTTCCTTTTAAGTCTTTTATTGAGTTTATACTGCTATCTTTTTTTACTGTCCAGACTCCAGCTTCAAAAATAGTTCCATTTACGCTCAAAAATGCAATATTTAAAGCCTGTTTTTTTTCATTTGCCATAAAAAAAACAACAGGACAGGCAATTCCAATATCAATTTTACCCATTTGATATAATGTTAAAAATCTATTTGCTTTTTTTATAATTTGTAGTTTTACAGGTTTAGTAAGTTTTGAGGATAAGTATTTGGCAAGTGCAGAATATCTTTTATATTCTAGAATTGGGTCTCCTGAGGATAAAACTGCTAGTGTGTAAAAATCCTTTGCAAAAGAATAACAAAAAAACAAAAGAAAAGATAAAATAACTGAACTACTTCTTACCATACTTTTCCTTTATTGATTTCATATCCCAGGTTAAAGTTGGAACTAACCTGTATCCTCCTTCTTCAAGGACAGCTAGTTTAGCTACTCCTGCAGGTGTAATTATAGCAAATGGAAGAATATCCTCTCTAGAAAATCCCATGTATTTTAAGGCGTTATTACAAACATAAAATTTTATTCCATAACTTTCATAAAATGATTTCATTCTTTCTATAACTTCTTTGAATTTTTCTTGGTTTTGTTTAGCAAAAATAGCCACTTCAGGACCATGGCTAACTACTACTATTTCGACTTCTGCAAGAGGGGAGTAGTTTGTATAAGCTTTTAAATGATTTGAAACGTAGTTTAATGCTTGATTTACATTTTCAGGTGAAGGTAAATTCCAGTCATAAACAACTTTTACTGTAGGATATGTTTCATCTGATACTTCAAATTCTGCTAACTTTTCCTTAGCAAATAAATTTGAAAATAATAGTATTGTTAAACTTAAAATTACAGATAAAGCTTTCATAGTGCTTACCTCTAGATGAAGTTTATATTTAAATATAATAATTATACTTTGTATAAAAATCTACTTATTGTTTTCAGAAGATACATTTATAATAGTTTTTACATTACCCCTCGGATTCCAATCACCAATTACTTCTAAAAATCTTGGTTTTAATAAGTTATATAAATCATCATAAATTTTGTTTGTAGCTTCTTCATGAGATATATACTTGTTTCTATATTTATTAAGATAAAGTTTTAAAGACTTAAGTTCTACAATTATTTTATCTGGAATATATCTTATTTTTATAGTTGCATAATCTGGATATCCAGAACGGGGGCATAAACAGGAAAATTCTGGAAAAGTAATATCTATTGTGTAATTCCTATCTGGATAAGGATTTTCCCAAGGTTCTAGTTTTGCTTCTAATATTTCTTTTTCTCCATATTTTAATTCTTTTTTTTCCATTTACACCTCTCTTTGTATTATAAATTTCGCAAGCTCAACTAATGTTTCATTTTCTTTAAATATACTAATACTTTCTATTGCTTTTTCAATATGAGATTTTGCAATTTCTTTTGATTTTTTTAATCCATAAATTGATGGATAAGTTAGTTTGTTTTGATTTATATCTTTGCCTACAGTTTTTCCAAGTTTTTTTGTATCTCCTATAACATCTAAAACATCATCCCAAATTTGAAATGCCATTCCTATGTTATATCCATAAGTTTTTAAAGCTTTTATTTTTTCTTCATCAGTATCTGCAAGTATTGCACCTATTTCACAGCAAGCCTGGATAAATTTTGTTGTTTTATTTTCATGAATAAATTTTATGTCTTGGAAACTTCCTTCTTTTTCAGCAAGGATATCTCCAGCTTGTCCAGCAACCATTCCATATATACCAGTATTCTTTGCTAATATATTTATAATTCTTAATATTTTCTCAGGGTTTAGGTTTACAGAAGAAATTTTTTCAAATGCATGTGTAAGTAAGCCGTCTCCAGCAAGTATTGCAATGGCTTCTCCGAATACTTTATGGCAAGTTGGTTTGCCTCTTCTTAAATCATCATTATCCATTGATGGTAGGTCATCATGTATAAGTGAATATGTATGTATCATTTCAATTGCAATTGCTATATCTAAGAAAGTGTCTATATTATTTTCCCCGCATATTTTTGCACTTTCAAACATTAAAAATGGTCTAATTCTTTTTCCACCGGCATTTAAACTGTAATGCATTGCATCAAAAAGTTTTTGGGGAATACCTGATTTTAACTGGTTTTTAAGATGTTTATTAAACCATATAGAAAATTCTTTAAGTTTTTCCTTTATAGTCATTATTCCAGATGAAATGCATTTTCTATGTGATTAATATTTTCTTCAAAAATGGCAATAACATCAAATCTAATTTCTTCAAAGTCTAAGTTGTAATTTTTCAAAAATATTTTTGCAGTGTTTATAATTTTTCTTTGTTTTGTTTTATTTATAGTTTCTTCAGGAGTTCCAAATTTATTATAAGATTTACTTCTAACTTCTATAAATACAAGAGTATCTTTATTTTTTGCAATTATATCTATTTCTCCATATTTTGTATAAAAATTTTGTTTTATAATTTTATAGCCTTTGTTTTTTAGATAATTAACTGCTAAATTTTCCTTTTGTATCCCTATTTTTC
Source organism: Hydrogenothermaceae bacterium (assembly GCA_012961365.1). Taxonomy (GTDB): domain Bacteria; phylum Aquificota; class Aquificia; order Aquificales; family Hydrogenothermaceae; genus Hydrogenothermus. The sequence continues at coordinate 8,318 of DTZN01000228.1, read as the reverse complement.
TTTTATTCATAACAGTTTAAATGATTTTCTATGGATTGGAGTAATTCCAAACTCTCTTATTTCCTGTTTATGTGTTTTTGTTGGGTAGCCTTTATGTTTATCAAATGAATGAGGGTAAAGTTGTGAAAATTCTTTCATTATATTGTCTCTATATACTTTTGCAATAATTGAAGCTGCAGCTACAGATAAACTTTTTTCATCTGCTTTTTTTATGGATATATGTGGATATGGGGAAAACTTTACAAAATCTGTAATCAAAAAATCAAAATCTGTTTTTAGTGTTTCTAAAGCTCTATACATTGCAAGTTTTGTTGCTTGATAAATATTTATTTTATCTATTTCTGTGCTATCTACTACACCTATCCCAATAGCTAAAGCCCTGTATTTTATTTCTTCAAAGAGTTTTTCTCTTTGTTTTTCTGTTAACTTTTTTGAATCTTTTGTTAAAAAAATATCTATATCTGGAGGAAATATAACAGCAGATGAAACAATAGGACCTGCTATAGGCCCTCTACCTGCTTCATCTATACCAACTATTTTTTGAAAACCTTGTTTTCTTAATGAGTTCTCTATTTCAAGCAATATATTATGCGTTTTTTGCCTGTGCTTCTTTTGCTTGTGCTGATTCTTTAGCTCTTTTTTTGATTTCCCATTCTTTAATTTCTCTAATTTTAGCTGCTTTACCTCTTCTTTCTCTAAGATAATAAAGTTTAGCTCTTCTTACTTTACCCCTTTTTACAACTTCTACTTTAACAACAGAAGGACATCCAAATGGAAAAATTCTTTCCATTCCTACACCGTAAGAAACTTTTCTTACAGTAAAAGTTTTTCCTGCTCCACTTCCTTTTATTCTTATAACAACCCCTTCAAAAACTTGAATTCTTTCTTTTCCTCTTTCTTCTATTTTTACATGAACTTTAACTGTATCTCCAACTTTAAAATTATCCCATTCTTTTGTCGATTCTAGATATTGCTCTTCTATTTCTCTTATTAACTGATTACTCATTTATTTCCTCCTTATTTTTTCAAACAAGCTAATATTTTACTATTTTTTTTCATCCTCTACAAGAACAAGGTCTAATTTTTTTAAATCTTCATCTACTTTTGCTATTTTTACTTTAACTTTATCTCCCAGTCTAAACTGTTTTCTTTTATCTTCTCTTATAAATCTATGGTTTTCTGGGTCATATATATAGTATCCTTCTATAGACGAAATAGGTATAAGTCCTTCTATTAGATATCTTTCTATTTCTACAAAAATTCCAAAAGAAACAATTCCTGTTATTATTCCTTCAAATTCTTCTCCAATATGCCCAGATAAAAGTCTTAATTTTAGTATATCAAGTGCGTCTCTTTCTGCCTCATCTGCTACTCTTTCCATTTTTGAACATTGTTTTGCAACTTCATCTAATTTTTGAGGAAGTTCTTTTAAATCTTTTTTTGTGAATTTATTTTTAATGGATTTTTTTAACAATCTATGAACAACTAAATCAGCATACCTTCTTATTGGAGAAGTAAAATGAGTGTATGTATCAACTGCTAATCCGAAGTGTCCTATATTTTCTACTGTGTATTTTGCCTGTTTCATCGTTCTAAGGGCTATAAATCTTATTAGCTGTTCTTCAGGTGTTCCTGCAACTTTTTTTAGTATTTTTTGTATAAACTTTGGTGTTATTTCTTCTGGATAATTTACCTTATAGCCAAGTCCTGCAACTAAATCAACAAATTTTATTACTTTATCAATTTCTGGTTCTTCATGGGTTCTATATATAAAAGGAAGCTCTAATTTTTCCATATGTTTTGCTACAGTTATATTTGCAATAATCATAAACTCTTCAATTAATCTATGGGTAAAGTGTCTTTCATATGGAACTACATCGTAAGGGTCTCCTGTTTCTGTGAATAAAATCTTACTCTCTGGAAGGTCAAAATCTATACTACCTCTTCTTTCTCGTTGTTTTAATAAAATTTTTGCAAGAGATTCCATATGCTTAAGAGGTTTTACTATATGGGGAAATTTTTTCTTAAGAGCTTCATCTCCTAAAATAATTCCAAGTGCTTGGTCATAGGTTAATCTAGCTTTACTTATTATTACACTTTCATATATATCGTACTTTATAACTTCACCTTTTTTATTAATAAGCATTTCGCAGGTAAATGCATATTTCTTTTCATTTGGTCTTAAACTACATAAATCAGATGCAAGTCTTTCTGGTAACATATGAAGTGCATACTCTGGCAAATAATAAGTATTTCCTCTTTTAAATGCTTCTTTATCTATAGCTGAACCTTCTTTTACGTAGTGGGAAACATCTGCTATATGGACAAATAATCTGTATTTATCTCCTTCTTTTTCTATAGCAACTGCATCATCAAAGTCCCTTGCGCTATCAGGGTCTATTGTAAAACATATTTGTTCTGTTAAATCTCTTCTACTTTTTGTAATTCTAACTGTTTTTGGTAGAAGCTTTGCTTCTTTTAATGCTTCTTCTGAGTGTTTTAGAGGAAGTCCAAATTTTCTTGCAACAATTTCAGCTACTGTTTTTGTGTTTTTAGTCTTTCCTAAAACTTCTAGAATTTCACCTTTTGCTCTAACTTTAGGGGCTGGATATTGGGTTATTTTTACAACTACATAACTTCCTTTTGGTATTAATTTTGCCTCTTTTTTTGAAACATATATCTTATGAGGAAGCACTGTGTCTGATAATAGAACATAATAACCAGTTTTATCTTTTTTTAATACTCCTACTGCTTCTTTTACAGCCCTTTCTAAAACTTTAACAACTTTAGCTTCGTCTTTTTTCTTTCTTTTTATTGGTTTTACTAAAACCTTATCTCCATCAAAAAGATATTTCATCTCAGGAGGGGGAATGAATAAATCCTCTACATCATCTTCAACAATTAAAAATCCATAGCCACTAGGATGAGCTTCTACAAATCCTTCTATTAAGTCATCTCTTTGTTTCCATTCTGTTAAAAGATATTTACCTTTTTGATATTTGATAATTTTTTTCTTTTGTAGTTTTTTTAATAATTTTCGAAGTTTATTTTTATCACTTTTTGGAATACCTAATTTCTTAAGTATAGTTTTAAAGTATGCAGGTTTTTTTCTTTCTCTTAAAAACTCAATAATGTCATTTTCTGTTATTTGCATTTATCCCTCTTTAAAATTGAATTCCTGTTTCTACTAAGAAATTTCCAAATTTCAAATCTGTGTTTAGATTTTTTCCATCTATATCTATATCTTTTAGCCTAAATCTCTGATATCTATAGCCTCCTCCTATGTATGCTTTACCTATTAATGGAATACCTATAAAGTTGTATTTTAATAAACCTTTAATATCTAATAGATAGCTTTTTCCATTGGTTATTGCTAGACCATCAACATCTAAACCTACAGGTATAACTGGCATTTCTAAACTAAAACCAGCATATACTAAAGGAATAGGTAAAGTAATATCTGCATTTTCTTCTAGTTGAGTTGTTGAGCTTTTTACATAAATATTACCATCTAATACTTTTACTGCAAGACCTAACTTTGGTTTTATTATTGGAATAGGTAATCCATAATATGCAATAATATCTATTTGGTTAACATCAAACTTTGAATAAACTCGGTCGTTTAGTGTTATATCTCCAAATTCTAGAGAAATAGAATTATTTATTGTTCCAGTTCCTTCATATGAAGTTGGTAAATATCCTATCCTTATATTAGGAAGTATTGGTATCCCTAGTTCTACAAATCCATAAATAGATTTAGAGTTATCCCAATTTAAGACTTTTTCTACATCAATATTATTTCCATCGTAGTTTACATAACCTGAAGGGGATAGTATTTGATATCCAATTCCTGCTTTTACATCTATAAGCGGAATAGCAAAAGATAATGATGTTAAACTTCCAGTCAAAATAGATACTGCTAAAGTTTTTTTTAAAAAGTTCATTGTTTTAAGACCTCCTTTAAAATATTCATTCCTTCATCTATTTCTTTTTTATTTATAATAAGTGGTGGAACAAAGCGCAAGGTATTCTTTCCAGCAGTTCCTATTATTAGTCCATTTTCAAGGCATTTTTTTGATATTTCTTTAGCATCTAAATTATCTTCAAGGTCTACGCCAACCATTAATCCTTTTCCCTTTGGTTTTAAACCGATAGATTTTATAGATTCTTGTAGATAAATTCCTTTTTCTAAAACTTTATTTAAAAATTCTTTTTTTGTTATTTCTTCTAAAACTACTTTTGAAGCAACCATTGCTAAAAAATTTCCTCCAAAAGTAGAACCATGAGTTCCAGGAGTAAAAGATTTAGCAATTTCTTCTTTTGCTATTATTGCTCCAACTGGAATACCACTACCAAGTCCTTTTGCAGATGTTATTATATCTGGCTCTAAATCATAATGTTGATAGGCAAAGAACTTTCCTGTTCTACCTATACCTGTTTGAACTTCATCTATAACTATTAAAAGCTCATTTTCTTTAGCAATATTTTTTATCTCTTCTAAAAAACTATTATCTATCGGATTAACCCCTCCTTCTCCTTGGATAAGTTCAAACATAATTCCAGCTGTGTTTTTGGTAATTGCATTTTTTAGGCTTTCTGTATTGTTAAATTCTGCATATTTTATTCCTGCAAGGAGAGGTTTGAAACCTTCATGATATTTAGGTTGTGCTGTTGCAGTTAATGAACCAATTGTTCTTCCGTGAAATCCACCTGTAAATGTAATTATTTCATATTTATGTGGTTGTTTTTTATCGTAAAAATATTTTCTAACTAGTTTTATAGCAGTTTCATTTGCTTCTGCTCCTGAATTGCAGAAAAACACTTTACCATCTTTTAGAGAATTTTCAACAAGTATTTTTGCCACTTCTATTTGAGGAAGTATATGAAATAAGTTAGATGTGTGTAAAACTTTTTTTGCTTGATTACATATGGCCTCTGTAAGTTTAGGGTGAGAATATCCTAAAGTATTAACAGCAATTCCAGCAAGCATATCTAAATATTTTTTTCCTTTTATATCGTATAGATAAACTCCTTCACCTTTTTCAAAAGCAATAGGGTATCTTGCGTAATTACCAATTAAGTATTTATCTGCTTCATTTATAAAATTTTCCATTTTTCCTCCATTTTGGTATTTGTTTCTTTAAATTTTATAAGTCTAGTTATTGTTTCGTTTACTGGCACATTTGTTTTAACTTTTTTTGCAAGGTTAACAATTGCACCATTTAAAGCATCTATTTCAGTTTTTTTACCAGATTTTATATCGTAATACATTGACGGGTAATGTTCTTTTGTAGGAGGAATTAATTTTTCATAAAAGAAATTTATATACTCTCTTGCAGTATTCCATCTTAATTTTATTTTGTTTAGTTTCGCAGTTTTGAATATTTCGATAATAATCTTATTCATTAATCTTCTTGTTTCTTCATTGTTTGCTAAGTCTTTATAAGAACATTCTAAAATAGCACCAAGAGGGTTTAATGCACAGTTGTAAAGAATTTTATCCCATAGTATTTGATAAACTTCAGGGGAATATCTTGCAGGGATATTACTATTTTTTATTGTTTCAACGATTTTTATTACTTTTTTTTCATTCGCTAGATTTTCAGGTTGTCCAATTACAACATCATCGGCATTTACAGTAACTGTTGCATATCCAACTTCTTTTAATTTTGCTCCAAAAATTACTCTAGCTAAAAGTATATTTTGGGAAGAAATTACTTCCTTAGCTGTTTCATAATTTCCATACCCATTTTGAGCAAGGATTAAGAATGTATTTTCTCTTACTAAGTTTTTTAAACTTAAAACAGCTTCTTTTGTATCATAAGATTTTACACTTAAGATGATAAAATCAAAATTTATATTTTCCAATTGCTTTGCATTTGAAACGATACCATCTAACTTTGCTTTATGATTTTCCCATATACCATCAACTTTTAAAGGTCTATTTATTAGCTGATTTAGATATTTTTCTTTTACTACTGCATACACATTATTACCACCTTCTTTTAAGAAAGTAGCAAAAACTGTTCCAACAGCTCCAAGACCAAATACTAATACATTCATAATCCCAAATATTTTGCTATTTCATTTATATTAGGAGGAAGTTCTATAGGTTTTTCGCTTGCTTTTATTACCGTATCTGGGTCTTTTAAACCATTTCCTGTTAAAGTGCAAACAATAATTTCTCCACCTTTAAATAAACCTTTTCTGTAAGATTTTATTACTCCAGCAATTGATGCAGCTGAAGCAGGTTCACAAAATACTCCTTCTGTTGAAGCAACTAATTTATAAGCCTGTAAAATCTCTTCATCAGAAACTGCATCTATAAAACCATTACTTTCTTTTGCTGCTTCTAATGCAGATTGCCAGCTGTAAGGGTTTCCTATTTTTATAGCTGTTGCTATAGTTTGTGGATTTTTTATAGGAAATCCTTTTACTATTGGTGCTGAACCTTCTGCCTGCCAACCTATCATTCTAGGGAGTTTTTTTGACTTTCCTTCCTTTTGATATTCTTTATACCCTTTCCAATAAGCAGTTATATTTCCAGCATTTCCAACTGGTATAAAGTGAAAATCTGGGGCTTCTTCTAAGAAATCTACAATTTCAAAAGCAGCAGTTTTTTGCCCTTCTATCCTGTAAGGATTTACAGAATTAACAACTTCAACAGGATATTTTTCTCCTATTTCCCTAACAATAGCAAGTGCATCATCAAAATTTCCCATTAATGCTATTATTTTGGCACCATAAACCATAGCTTGAGAAAGTTTTCCTATTGCTACAGCTCCTTTTGGAAGTAAAACATAAGCTCTCATTCCAGCTCTAGCAGCATACGCAGCAGCAGAAGCAGAAGTATTTCCAGTAGAAGCACAAATTACAGCTTCTTTCCCTGCTTCTTTTGCTTTTGAAATGGCCATAGTCATTCCACGGTCTTTAAAAGAACCAGTAGGGTTTAAACCTTCATACTTCAGGTAAATTGTTAAATTTTTATCAGGAGCTATTGCTTTGGATAGATTGTCTGCTTTTATTAAAGGTGTGTTTCCCTCGTGGAGAGTAATAACAGGAGTTTTATCAGATACAGGGAGATATTTTCTATAAGCATTTATTATTCCAGTCCATCGACTAACCAAAATAAATATTCCTCCTGATAACTTAATAAATAAGTTAAAATTTACTGATTAGATATTATATCATTTAAATTCTACTAAACATTTAAGGGTTTTTAATATGGAAAAAGTAGCAATTATTACTGGAGCTAGTAGTGGAATAGGATATGCTTTGGCTAAAAAGTTTAAAAAAGAAGGGTTTAAGGTTATTAATTTATCTCGAAGAGATTGTAATATCTCGGATATTAATATAAGTGTAGATTTAACTAGTTTAGAAGATATTTCTGCTGCTTTAGGTAATTTGCTAGATAAAATAGATAGAGTTGATGTTCTTGTAAATAATGCAGGAATTGGTCTTTATGAAAGCTGGGAAGATTTAAATATAGAAGATTTGAGATATACATTTGAGTTAAATTTTTTCACTCCAGTAATTTTAGTTAAGACATTACTTCCTATGTTAAAGGAAACTAAAGGAACAATAATAAATGTTTCTTCTGTAGCTGGAAAACTTTATGTTCCTTTTATGGGACCATATTGTGCAACTAAATTTGCTTTAAATGCTTTTAGTGATAGTTTAAGAGCAGAGCTTAAACCTTATAAAGTTCATGTATTAAATCTTATAATAGGTAGAATAAATACAGGATTTTCTAAAAGGGCGCTAGGAACAAAAATAACCCCTTCAACTCCTTCATTAGGTGCTACTTCAGATAAACTTGCTGAAAAAACATATAAAGCATATTTAAAGAAAAAAAGGGAAATTGTCTATCCATTTTGGTATAAGTATTTAATTTCCTTGGCTAAATTTTTGCCCTCTACTTATGATAAGGTTGCCTTAGAAAAATGGATAGGTGAATATGAAAATTAGTAAATTTTTCATGCTAAGGTAAATAATGAGGAAATTACTAACTTGGATTGTTTTAATTTTTTTGGCTAGTAGTTTTTGCGTCAGCAAAAGAAAACAAAAAACCTTTCTTTAAGGAATATAAACAACACAATTATAAAATAAATATTATAAATACAACTGTATATCAACAAATCGAAAATTTTGGAGCCTTTTACAATACTTCTCATTTATTTTTTGAATACAAACTAGATACATCTCAATTAATTTTTATAAATACTTCTATTACATTTGGAGATGGAATAACTCCAAGATTAGATAAAAAAGGGTATTCAATTTACACAACAGGAGATGACCTTGAAAGTTATTTAAAA
>DTZN01000227.1 GCA_012961365.1 Hydrogenothermaceae bacterium | reverse complement strand
CCTTTTTGTTTCCAATTTTTTACTATCCAATTGCTCCCATACTCTGGACATCTTATGTCATGTCTATATATCCTTCTTCTCCCCATATCTATATTTTATCATCTACTTAAGCTTAATACTATTGTTTAGCTCTATTCTTAAACTTCTTTTTACTTTATTTGACATTCTTGTATATACTTTTACTTTTTTATGGTATAGTAAAGATACTAGAGAAGCAAGCCTTTTAAGTTAAAACTGGGAAAAAAGGCTAAAACGAATTTACGGCCTACGCTATTCTTTTTGTATCCCATTACTAAAGCAATGGGTTTTAGAAAACAAAATTTTCTATAAAATTATTTAAAATAAATATTTATCGTTAAAAAAAAGAGGTTGCTTAATGAAAGTTTTAATGATAGATAACTATGACTCATTTACTTACAACATAGTTCAGTATTTATACGAACTTAACGTTGATGTTTTGGTAAAAAGAAATGATGAAATAACAGTTGAAGATATAAAAAAGCTTGAAAGTATTGAAGCAATTGTTATATCTCCTGGGCCTTGTTCTCCAACTGAGGCTGGAATTTCTGTAGATGTAATAAAAGCATTTAAAGGTATATATCCTATTCTTGGTGTATGTCTAGGACATCAGTCTATAGGATATGCATTTGGTGCAAAAATTATCAAAGCAAAATGTTTAATGCATGGGAAAACATCTATGATTTACCATAACCAAAAGGAACTTTTTGAAAATATTCCAAATCCGTTTGAGGCTGTCAGATACCATTCGTTAGTTATAGATAAAAACTCTTTACCTGAAGATATAGAAATAACAGCTTGGACTAAAGAAGATGATGAGATAATGGGTATTCAGCATAAAAATTATCCTATTTATGGTATTCAGTTCCACCCAGAATCAATATTAACCCAATATGGAAAAAAGCTTTTAGAAAATTTCATAAATTTAGCGGTAAAGTTTAATGAAAATAAAAAGGTTTCTTCTTAGTTTTATTATATTGTTTACATTTTCTGTTGCTGAGACTACCAAAGATAAAGTTGATAAAATGCTACTTGAAGCATGGAAGTATTATGAACAAGGTAAATATTATTTAATGCTAGGAAAAGCAAAACAAACTTTAGAGTATGCAAAAAGATATAATGTTCCTAAAGGTATAGCTGAAGGATATTACTATATAGGGGTTGCATATTTTCAACTTGGAAAAATTGACAAAGCTATAGAATACGCAAACAAAGCAATACAATATTCTAAAAGTCAAAAAAACTATAGATGGAAGGCTTATGCTCATACTCTTTTGGCAGAAATTATGCTTTCTTTAGGAAAATTTGAGGAAGCTTTGAAACATTTTAAAAAAGTTTTAGAAATTTCCAAAGATAACAATAACCAACGTATGATACCTGTTGCGTTAATAGATATTGGTAATGTTTATTTCCATAAAAAGGATTATGAAAAGGCTCTTAAATTTTACAAAGAAGCTTTAAGTAAGATGAGCGCCATAGATATTAGAAAACATTACAAAGCCTTAGCTAATTATAATATAGGAATTTCCTATTACAAGTTAAAACAGTATGAAAAGGCTATCCCTTACTTTGAAAAATCTTATGAAACATACATAAATATTGAGGATAAAAAATCTGCCGTGGAAGCAAAGTATTTTATTGCAAAATCATTAATAAAGCTTGGCAAATTTGAAGAAGCAAAAAATGTGATAAAAAAAGCAATACCTTTGGCAAAAAAAACTCTTAGATATAAAAATTTCAAAAAGCTTTTAAATATAATAGAGGAAAAAGAGAACTTTTAATTTAAAGTTTTAGATAGTTTTTCTGCTTTTAGTTTATTTTCTTTAATTTTACTTTCTAGAGTAAACAGTAAATCCTCTATTAATCTTTTCCTGTTTAGTAAAACGTTTTTCTTTTCTAGATCTTTCTCTTGTTTTATTTTATCTTTTAGGTCTTTTATTTGTTCTTTATATTTTTCTATCTGATTTTTATACTGTTTATCAGAATTTTTTAAGCTTTTTATTAATTTTATTTTGGTTTCTTTTTTGTTTATATATTTTGGATATTTTTTTAAAACATAATCGTAGTAAAACGCTGCTGAGTAATATTTGCCTAAGTTATAATATAAATTTGCTATTTCTAGATAGTGTTTTGCGTATATTCCTTTTATTTTTTCAATTAATTTTTCTGATTTTGCAGCATACTGACTATCTGGGTAATTTACTATAATATCCAAAGCTTTTTCTTCCGCTTTTTTTAAGTATGTTAAGTCTCGTTGGTAATCTGGAGAAATTTTATAATAAGATAATGCAAGTTTATAAAGTGCTTCTGGAATGTTTGGAGCTATAGGATATAGAGTAATATATTCTTCAAATTCAACAATTGCATCTACATACATTTCTTTTTTGAAATATACATTTGCTAGTAAAAATTTAGCATTCATTATATCTTCGGTAGTCATACCCTTTGCTTCATAAATTGCTTTTTTTAGAAGTTTTTGAGCATCATCTAGGTTATTTTGTTCGTAAGCTTTTATAGCTTCGTAATAAATATTTTTTGATAAAAACTCTTTTTGAGCACAACCAAAAACTAATATTGATAAAGCAAAACTTATTACCAGTGCTTTTCTCATTACACACTCTCTATTATAAAATTTTCCACATGTAGTTTTTCATCTTTTAGAATTTTAACATTTTTAGTCAATTTTAGTGATTTTAATAGGGATTTTAGATGTTCTTCTAGCAGTGGATTTATTTTTATACTCATTGTAGCAAATGGTTTTCTTTTTTGAATTTCCTTTTCTATTTCAAACATTATTAGGGAAAAAGATTTGACAAATCCATTGCTTCTACAGCAGTAACACCCTTGGGTTAGTTTTTTTATTAGGCTTTCTTCTGTTTTTTTTCTTGTTAATTGAAGTAATCCTAAAGATGTGAAATCTTTTATTTTTATACTTCTTCTATCATTTTTTGCTTCTTCTTTCAGTTTTTCTATAAGAATATTCTTTCTTTCTTCATTAGACATATCTATAAAGTCTATAACAATTATTCCTCCAAGGTCTTTTAATCTAAGGGTTTTTATTATTTCTTTTGTTGCTTCTATATTTATAAAAAATGCCGTATCTTCTATACTTTTTTGCTTACAATGTTTTCCACTATTTACATCTATAACCACTAGAGCTTCTGTTTCTTCTACAATAAGATAACCTCCACTTTTTAACCATACATATGGATTTAATATTCTTGATATGGTCTTTTGAAATTGGTATTTTTCTTCTATTGTTTGTGTTTTTTCTTTAAAAAATTGTAATTTTATATTCCTATCTGGATACATTGTTTTTATATGGTTTTTTACAATTTTAAAAATATTAATATCATCTACCACTATTTTGTCAAAATTTCCTGCATAGTCCTTTAGAATTGAATATAGTTTATATTCTTCATCATATAAAACAGATGGAGCTTTCTTTTTGTTAAATGCTTCTGTTATTTTTTTCCAGAGTTGTTTTAAATTCAAAAAATCTTCAATAATTTGATTATCTGATGCTTCACATGCTAGTGTTCTAATAATAAAACCAAAATTTTCTTCATTGTATGGTTGTAAAATTTCTTTTATTCTTTCTTTTAGTTGTTTTTTTTCTGATGGAGATGTGTATTTACTTGATATGGATATTTTACTAACTTTTGGAGTTAAAACAAGATACTTTCCAGGAATTGCTATATTCTCTGATAATTTTGAACCTTTTGTTCCCACAGGTGTTCTTTTTACTTGAACAAGAATTGGTTTTCCTATGTTATAATTTCCATTAGATAAATCTTTTACAGGTAAAAAGGCTTCTTTTTCTTCTCCTATATCCAAAAAAACTGCATTCATAGCAGGAGACATTCTTTTTATTTTGCCTTTATAAATACCACCTGCTTGTTTATATTCTTTCTTATCTTCCAAATGTAATTCTACATTCTCATTATTTTCCCTTATTAAGTAAAACATTAAGCTAGATGAGTTTATAATAATAAGCTCTCTACTAACCATATTGCATATTATAGCAGAAGGATAGTAAGATAGATAAAAAATATAGAATTTATGGAAATTAAGATAATAATGACAAAAATAATTATTCAAAAAATTGTCTTTGGAGGAAAAGGTCTTTCTAAATTAGAAGATGGTAAAACTTGTTTTGTTCCATATGTTTTGCCAAATGAAGAGGTTGAGATAGAAATTAATAAAGATAAAAAAAACTTCTGTGAAGCAACTCCTAAAAAAATATTGAAATTAAATAAATACAGAATTGCCCCAACTTGTAAGTATTACACAATATGTGGAGGTTGCGATTTTCAACATATATCATATGAATACCAGCTAAAGCTAAAAAAGGAAGCTCTAGAAGAAACATTAAACAGAATAGCTAAAGAAAATATACAGGTGGAAAAAATAATCCCATCTAGTGGTGAGTTATTTTATAGAAATAAAATTCAACTAAAATATAATGGTGAAAAGCTTGGTTTTTTTAAGGCAGAAAGTAATGAAGTTGTAGATATAGAAAGTTGTCCAATTACTGATGAAGGTATAAACAAAGCTATAAATTTCTTAAAAAAATTTCTAAAAAATAAAAACTTCATAAAAGAAATACATATTTATAAATCTTCTACAGAAAAAGCCTTGCTTAAGTTTATAACAGATGAATATTTTGAATTGAATTTTGAAGATTTTAAAGAAAATTTTCCTATAAATTTATCTGCAGTAGCCATTTACAAAAAACATAAAAAATTAAAAACTTATGGAACTCCATTTGTTTTTGAGAAAGTAAACCAATACACATTTAGGGTAAGTATAGATTCGTTCTTTCAAGTAAATAAATATCAGATAGGAAATTTTATAAATGAAGTTTTAGAAGAAATTCCAGAGGATAAATCTTTAATTGTAGGAGATTTATTTTGTGGAGTTGGAACATTATCAATTCCAATTGCAAAAAAAGTAAAAAAAGTTTTTGGAATTGAAATAAGTAAGTCTGCAGTTAAAGATGCGAAATATAATGCAAGAATAAACTCTATTGATAATATAAATTTTTATGAGATTATCGCAGACAAAGCTGGAGATTTTCTTTTTGGATTTAATCCTGATATATTAATTTTTGACCCGCCAAGAACAGGTTTATCAAAAAAACTTATAAAAAAGGTGTTAGAACTAAAGTCTTTACGAAAAGTAATATATGTATCTTGCTATCCTCCAACATTAGCAAGGGACATAACTCTTTTAAAAGAAGGGGGATTTAAACTTGAAAAATTGAAAATGATAGATATGTTTCCACAGACACATCACATAGAAGCTATTGCCGTTTTAAATAAGCTATAAAGTCGTCAAAAGGCATAGGTTTTGCAAAGAAAAATCCTTGTGCGTAATCACAACCTAAAATTCTAAGTATTTCTACCTGTGCTTTTGTTTCTACTCCTTCTGCTACAACCTTCATATTCATCATTTTAGCTATTTGAATAATAATTTTCACAAGTTCTGCATCATTTTCATCATGAAATATATCTTTTATAAAACTCCTATCTATTTTTATTTCTGATGCAGGAATGAGCTTTAAGTAGTTTAAAGATGAATATCCAGTTCCAAAATCATCTATTGAAATTGTATATCCTAACTCTTTTAAATTGTTTAGTTTTGATAAATGCACATTTGGATTTTTCATGGTTTCTGTTTCTGTTATCTCAATTATTATATTTTCAGGTTTTACTTCGTTTTGACAAGATAAACCATACAATTTAGTAGGGCAGTTATCAAACTTAAGCTGTTCAAAGGACATATTTATAGATATTTTTAAATCTGGAAATTCTTTTATTATTTGTGATGTATATTTTAAAGTTTTTTCAGTTATAATACATCCTGCGTCAAACATAAGATTAGCTTCAACTAATGCAGGGATAAATTCTGCAGGGGAAACTTTCCATCTAGCAAGAGCTTCAGCTCCTACAACTTTGCCAGTTTGTAATTCTATTTTTGGTTGAAAATATACATCAAACTCTTTGTTTTTTATAGCATTTTTTAAATCATTTATTAATATAATGTGTTTTTTAAAATTTTCGTTTATTTCCTTGTTAAAAATAAAAATTTCCCCTCTTCCTTTCTTTTTAGCTTCTTTGAGAGCTAACTCTACACTAGATATAAGTTCTTCAGCACTTTTCCCATCATAAGGAAAAAAAGCAATTCCAAAATTAAAATCTAAATGTATTTCTTCATTTCTAATGTAAAATGGTTTTGCTAAACAATCTTTAATTTTTGAGAGAATATAAGAGTAAAATCTTTCCTGAGTTTTATAGTTTCTAACTGCAATAATAAATTCATCGGAACCATATCTGGCTATTAAATCTGTTTCAAATGTACAATTTCTTAGTCTATTAGCAATTTCTTTTAGTATTTCATTTCCTACAGAACTTCCCATTGTGTCATTTATGTCTGTAAAGTTATAAATATCAAATAGAATTATTCCAACTTCATCATTTTCTTTTTGAGCTTCTTTTAATATGTAATTAAGCTCTTGTTTGAATAATTGTTTATTAGCAAGTCCTGTTGTTAAATCAAAATTTTCAAGTTCATAAAGTCTGTCTTCTAGTTCTTTTTGATGTGTAATATCAATTAAGGTTATAAGTCCAGCATTTTCATTTTTATATTTAATAGGAGAAATTATTGAATAAGTCCACTTTGTAGTTCCATCTTTTCCTTTTATAGGTAAAACAATATGTAATGGATTTTCAAATTCTCCTTTTACTATTTCTTTTGTAATATCTTTGATAGCCTTTTTATACTCCTCTGAAACTAAATCCCATAGATATATATTTTTTAAACTTCCCTTGTTATAACTTATTAATGATAAAAAATTTTCATTAGCAAATTTAAGTTTTTCACCGAATATAGCAATACTTAAAGGGGAGTTTGAAATTACATTGTTGCATATGTCTTCCAGTTCTTTTATTTTATATATATCCTGTTTGATACATATATAATATTTTTTCCCATCTACCTCTATTTTATAAGCATTTAGCCATAATGTTAAAAATCTTCCATCTTTTGTTAAAAACTGAATTTCTCCAGAAAAATACCCTTTTTTATTTATATCATCTAGTATTTTTGCAAGTTTTTCGCCTAGATGTATTTCTGGCGTGTTTCCTTTTATATCTTCATCTAAATATCCAAATATTTCCTTATGTACTTCATTTTGGGCTATATATTTACCTTCTTCATTTAAGATAGCTATTACAGCAGTAGATTTATAGAAAAGCTCTTTAAGCACTTTATTATTTATTTCAATGCTCATTTTAATCATTCCATTTACTTAATATTTAATTGTGAACTATTTATCTTAATTATATTCAAATTTTAATATAAAACATTATGACATAAAAGCCAACTTTGTCATCTTGAATATGACTATACAGATATAAAAAAGATATATAATATTTTTTTACTAAATAAGTATAATTTAGAGGTTTCATATTGAAGGCAAAAATAGGAGATATCCTACCATACTTTGAGTATTTAGAAGGGGTTTATGGAAAATCTTTTTATGATTTAAGACAAAAACATCACGTTGTAATATATAATTCTTCAAAAATAGATTTATCAGATTATGAAGATGCTTTATTACAGGCAGGTGTAAAAGTGATAGATTATATTCAAATATTAACTAAAGATTTTCTGGATAAGTTAGATATAAAAGATAAAGATGAGTTTTTAATAATTGCTGATAGATATGGAATTATACAAAGTATATCAGAAGGAGACTTACCAGACTATAAGCAAATACTAGAAACAGTGCAGCTTATAGATGATGAAGGATGTTGTGCTTTATAAAAATTTATTAGAGCAAATAAGCAAAGCTCCACAGCAACCGGGAGTTTATATATTTAAGTCTAAAAAAAACTACATCTACATAGGAAAAGCAAAAAACCTGAAAAATAGACTAAAGGGACATCTTCAAGCTACTAAACTTGACCCAAAAGAAAGAAAAATCTTTGAAGAAAGTTCCCAGTTAGAATGGATAATTACATCTTCTGATTATGAAGCATTTGTTTTAGAAAATGAACTTATAAAACAATATAAACCTAAATATAATGTAAGGTTAAAATCTGGTTCATCTTATCCAATGCTTGTAATTACAAATGACGAGTATCCTACAGTAAAAATAAGTAGAAAATTTGGAGAAATAGATGGAGAGTATTTTGGACCTTTTATTCCTGCTAAAACTGCAAGAGCAATGAAAGAACTAATCCATAAAATTTTTAAACTTAGAACTTGCGACCCAATGCCAAAAAGAGATTTGGTATGTTTTGATTATCATTTAGGGCTTTGCTCAGCTCCTTGTGCAAACAAAATTTCTAAAAAAGATTACCAATTTGATGCAAAATCTGCAAAAGCATTTTTGTCAGGAAATGCAAAAAAAATTATTTATCAGTTATACGACAAAATTGAGGAATATACTCAAAAATTAATGTTTGAAAAAGCATCTATTGTTAGAGACCAGATTATAGCGTTAGAAAATCTTATAAAGAAACAGGAAGTAGTAGGACTACCTATAGAAGAAGCAGATGTTTTTTACATTACACAAACATCAATCTATTTAATTATTGTTAGGGGTTTTAGAATTTTAGGAAAAGATGAAATTAAAATAGATGGAACCCTCAATGAAAATGATATATCTCTAGTTATTATGAATTATTACCAAAAAGGAAACTATATACCAAAACAAATTCTTTTAAATAGAGAAATTCCAGAAACTCTAAATTTGCAAAAATGGCTTAGTAAATTTAAAGATATAAAGATAGAAATTGGTTTGATTAAAGAAATAGAAAATTTTATAAAAAGAAATATTTCAGATATTGATTTATCAACTATAAGTAAAGAATTTAAGTCTGTTTTTGGATTTGATTTACCATCTAAAATCGAAGGTTTTGATATATCAACGCTTCAAGGGGATTTTACAGTAGGTTCTTGTGTAGTTTGGGAAAATGGAAAGATGAATAAAAAAGAGTATAGAAGATTTAAAGTTAAAACAGTAAAAGGCGTTGATGATTATGCCTCAATGAGAGAAGTTTTATACAGAAGATTAAAAAAATATTTAGAAATAGATAATCCTCCAGAACTTATTTTAATTGATGGAGGAAAAGGTCAGTTAAAACAAGGGTTAATAGTTAAAGATGCTTTAGGAATAAAAAATTTAAGAATATTTTCCCTTGCAAAAAAAGAGGAAATTATATATACAGATGATAACAAAGAAGTTAATCTATACAATTATCAACCATTATTAAAGCTATTTACAACAATAAGAGATGAAGCTCATAGATTTGCCGTTTTATACAATAGAAAACTAAGAGAAAAAGAAGGTTTAAAGTCTGTGTTGGATAACATAAAAGGAATAGGAAAAAAACGAAAAGAAATCTTATACAGAACTTATAAAACAATAGATAACATTTCAAAAGCTTCAGAAGAAGAACTAATAAAGCTAGGTATTCCTCGTAAGGTAGCACAAGAAATAAAGCACTATTTATCGTAAAATATTATCAATAAACCATAAAAAAGAGGAAGGTAAATGTCTGAAATCATAAAACAGCCGATAGAAGAAGAAGTTAAATCTGCATATTTAGATTATGCAATGTCGGTTATTGTTGGAAGAGCTATTCCTGATGTTAGAGACGGCCTAAAACCTGTTCAGAGAAGAATTTTATATGCAATGTATGAAGAAGGTATGTATCCAAATAAACCATATAAAAAATCTGCAAGAACTGTTGGTAATGTTATAGCTAAATATCATCCCCATGGAGATAGTTCTGTCTATGATGCACTTGTTAGAATGGCTCAGGATTTTACATTAAGATATCCTCTAGTTCAAGGGCAAGGAAACTTTGGTTCTATAGATGGAGGCCCTCCGGCAGCAATGAGATATACAGAAGCTCGTTTAACAAAAGTTGCAATGGAAATGCTTGCGGATATAGATAAAAATACTGTTGATATGAAAGAAAACTTCGATGCATCTTTATTTGAACCAGAAGTATTACCTGCCAAATTCCCAAATTTAATCTGCAATGGGGCAACAGGTATTGCAGTTGGACTTTCCACAAGCATTCCTCCTCATAACTTTACAGAGGTTGCAGAAGCTCTTAAATATTTGGCAGAATTTCCAAAAGCAACTGTTGAGGAACTTTGCCAATTTATAAAAGGTCCTGATTTTCCAACAGGTGGTATTTTAATAACTCCAAGAGAAGAAGTAATAAAAATATACGAAAACGGCCGTGGTTCAATAACAGTTAAAGGAAAAGCGAGAATAGAAAAGCTTGCAGGAAATAGACATAGAATTGTTATATATGAAATACCATACCAAGTAAACAAGGTAGAACTGATTAAAAGAATTGCGGAACTAGTAAGAACAGGAAAAGAGAAAGGAATTTCTGACCTTAGAGATGAATCAGATAGAGATGGAATTAGAATAATAGTAGAGTTAAAAAGAGAAGCAAACCCAGAGAAAGTTTTAAAGAAGCTATATCAAAAAACACAATTGCAAAAATCTATTCCAGTAAATTTAACAGTTTTAGTTGATAAACAGCCAAAAACATTAGACCTAAAAGGTGTTTTATGGGAATTTATTAAGCACAGATTAGATGTAATAACTAGAAGAACAATATTTGAACTAGAAAAGGCGGAAAAAAGACTTCATATAATAGAAGGGTTATTAAAAGCGTTAGAAAATGCAGACAAGGTTATAGAAATAGTTAGAGGTTCAAAAGATACCCACGAAGCAAAGGAAAAACTAACAACAGAATTTGACCTTACCCAAACACAAACACAGGCAATTCTTGATATGAGACTTTCTAGATTTACATCTTTAGAAAGTGAAAAGCTCTATCAAGAAGCTGAAGAATTAAGAGCTCAAATAGAAAGATACAAAGAAATTTTATCTTCCGAAGATGAAAAAATTAAAGTATTTATAGGAGAAATAGATGAATTATTGGAAAAATACAAAGATGAAAGGAAAACATTAGTAATAGACAAAAAAGATACAGAACTTACATTTGAAGAAGATTATATATTGGCAGTTTTATCATCAGGAAAAATATTTAATTACAGATTAGACCCTTCTGAAGGAGAAGAAGGAAAAGTTAGGACTGTTAACAAAATAATAAATCAGGTTTCAATAAACATATTACCTAAAGAATATTTAGTTTCTATCCAAACAGTAAAAAGTTCAAACCCTATTGCATTTATTACAAATAATGGAAAATTAACATGGAGCTTAACTGCAGACCTTCCAAAAGGAGAAGGAAAACTAAAGTATATAGACCAAAACAAAATAGTTGGTACTGCTTTTAAAGGAGAAGGAGTAGAAGATAGGTTATTTATTCTTACTAAAAATGCAGTTATAAAGCGTATGACTTTTGAAGACATTTTTTATAAATCTCAAAACCAAGAAATAATTCCTCTACAAGAAGATGACGAGGTGGTATCAGCATTTGCAGATGACCATCCATCAAATCTTGCAATATATACAGCAAAAGGAGACTTATTAATTTTTGAAAGAAACCAAGTAAGAGTAACTGGTGCAAAAGCTAAAGGAGTAGAAGCTATAGATTTAGATGATGGAGATGAAGTTAAAGGTGGATTTATATTAAATAGTGAAAATTACATTCTAGTAATAACAGAAAAAGGATACATGAAGCTTGTTCCTAAAGATGAATTTCCAGTTAAGAAAAGAGCACAAAAGGGATTGATGGCCGTAAAGCTTAACAAAGATGATAAAGTATCTGTAATGATTGGAGTAAATATAGGAGATGAATTTATTCTTTCTACAGAAACAGGAAAAGTTTTAAGATTTGAAATAGATGACAAAAAAATTCCTATTGCAAAGAGAACCGCAATGGGTGATAGATTACTCAATGAAAAGGTAATAAAAGCAGTAAAATTAAAAATATAAAGGAGGTTTTGTATAAATTGAAAACAATAGAAAAGATAGTTGAATGGCTTTTATGGGAAAGTAGATTTATGCTTTTTGCAGCGGTTGTTGCAAGTATTATAGCTGCCTTGGTTCTTGTTTTAATAGGAACATACGATATTATTATTGTTTTAGAACACTCAACACACATGTTTTCTTCCTTAGAAGCTTTTGAAGACTTTCATAAAGATGCAATTAAACATATAATTAGTGCAGTAGATGTTTATTTAATAGCAACAGTTTTATTAATATTTGGGATAGGTCTTTATGAGCTTTTCATATCTAAAATAGACTACATAGAAGAGGATAAAAAATCTTCAAGAGTTCTAGAAATACATAGTTTAGACCAGCTAAAAGAAAAACTTGCAAAAGTTATTGTTATGGTTTTAGTTGTTTCTTTCTTTAAATATGCTATAGATTTTCATTATGAAGATATAAAAAGCATACTATTTTTAAGTGTAGGAATACTGTTAATTTCATTGTCTATTTACTTTATGCATAAAGGCAATGAACACACTTCTAATCATAAATAAGGGGGCTGGTATTTACCCCCATTTTAATTTTCTGTATCTCTAAATAATTCTATATTACCTTCTTCGATAATTTTTCCCGATAAGCTTTCATAAGAAGAATAATAATAAGGAGTATATGCCTTAAATTCTGCAGCACAGGTATCAACAACCTTGTAAGAAACATTTATCCTTCTTTCTCTAATTTGGTCTTCTGTTGCTTTTAACAACCTTGCTAATTCTTTATCAGAGAAACCCCATTTTTTTGCTTTTTCAAGCTCTTCATCACTAATTGTTGCTAAAGTTTTTGTAGAAAGTTCTTTTTCAAAATCTATTATTTGATTTATTTGATTTAAAAACCATTTATCTATATGGCACAAACTATGAACTTCATCAATAGACCATCCTCTTCTAAATGCCTCTGCTATATACCATGGTCTTTCTGGATTTGGTCTTATTATGTTTTTCTTTATTATTTCATCATCTTCATTTTCCAATCCTGCATAAAATCCATATTTACCAAGTTCTAAACTTCTTAATGCTTTTTGGAAACTTTCTTTAAATGTCCTTCCAATAGCCATTACTTCACCAACAGATTTCATCATTGTGGTAAGTGTATTGTCTGCTTCTGGAAACTTTGCAAAGTCAAATCTTGGTATTTTTGTTATAACATAATCAATTGTTGGTTCAAAAGATGCAGGAGTTTCTTTTGTAATATCGTTTGGAAGTTCGTCTAATGTGTATCCAACAGCTAATTTTGCAGCAATTTTAGCAATTGGAAAACCTGTAGCTTTAGAAGCAAGTGCTGAAGAACGAGACACTCTTGGATTCATTTCTATTACATAGAATTCTCCAGTTTTTGGATTTTGTGAGAATTGCACATTAGAACCACCAGTTTCTACTCCTATTTCTCTAATTACTGCAATGGTATAATCTCTAAGTATCTGATACTCTTTATCTGATAAAGTCATTGCAGGAGCTATAGTTATACTATCTCCAGTGTGAACTCCCATTGGGTCAAAGTTTTCTATAGAACATATAATCACACAATTGTCATTTTTATCCCTCATAACCTCCATTTCAAATTCTTTCCAACCTAAAACAGATTCTTCAAGTAAAACTTCATGTATAGGAGATGCCTCAAGTCCTACCTTTACTTTTGAGAAAAACTCATCTTTATTATAAGCAACAGAGCCACCTGTTCCTCCTAATGTAAAAGATGGCCTAATAATAACAGGAAATCCTATCCATTCTATTGCTTCTTCTGCCTCTGCTAAAGAGTTAACTACTTTGCTTTTTGGCATTTTTAAGCCAATTTTTTCCATTGCAGATTTAAACAAATCCCTATCTTCTGCCTTTTTTATAGCTTCATAATTTGCACCTATCATCTGAACATTGTATTTGTCTAAAATACCTTTTTCATATAGGTCAATTGCAAGATTTAACGCAGTTTGTCCACCTAAAGTTGGAAGAAGTGCATCAGGTCTTTCCTTTTCTATTATTTTTTCTAAAACAGGAGTAATTAAAGGTTCTATATAAGTCTTATCTGCAACTTCTGGGTCTGTCATAATAGTTGCAGGATTAGAATTTACAAGAATTACCTCGTATCCTTCCTCTTTTAAAGCTTTTGCTCCTTGAGTTCCTGAATAATCAAATTCTGCAGCCTGCCCAATTATAATAGGACCTGAACCAATTAGAAGAATTCTTTGAATATCTGTTCTCTTTGGCATTGAAAACCTCTTATAATATTTTGAGTATATATTTTAACATTTGCAAAAGGAGCTATCTATTGAAAAAAAAGGCAGTTTTTTTAGATAGAGACGGAGTTATAAATGAAGACAAAGGTTATGTTCACAAAATAAAGGATTTTTTCATATATCCTGAAGTTTTTCCAGCTTTAAGAAAACTTCAAGAAAATGGATTTAAATTAATTGTTATTACAAACCAATCAGGTATTGCAGTTGGATATTATACAGAAGAAGATTTTCATAATATAACCAAATATATGCTTAACTTACTTGAAAAAGAAGATATAAAAATAGAAAAGGTTTATTATTGTCCACATCATCCAGAAGGAATTATTCCTGAACTTAAAATGAAATGTAATTGTAGAAAACCGGAAAGTGGAATGATAAAACAAGCAATAAAAGAATTTGATATAGACCCTAGTAATTCTTTTCTAATTGGTGATAAAGAAACAGACATAATGGCTGGCCATAAAGAAGGTATAAAATCAATTTTAGTAAAAACAGGACAAGGAATGAAATATGTAAAAGACACTAAAGCAGATTTTGTAGCAAAAAATATTCTTGATGCAGTTGAAAACTTTATATTAAAAAATAATTAGAAAATCAATGTGTTGTTTTTCTTCCAATTATAAGTAAATATTCAATTGCAAACTGGTTTACAAAAGGTTTAACTTTAACTTTTTTAAAAAATACACCTTCTTTATATTCTACAGAAACAATTTTACCAATAGGGATACCCTTTGGATATCCTTCAATACCTGTTGTTTCAATAATATCTCCAACTCTAATATCTTGACTTGGCTTAACAAAATCAAGCAAGCCCTTACCATTATAAAAAACTAATTCTCTAGTTTTTCTAGTTCTTGCAGGTATTTTAAAATTACTATCATTTGTAAGTAAAATTTTAGAAGAAAAATTTCCAACTTCAACAACTTTTCCAACTAAAAAACCATTTGAAATAACATAATCTCCTATTTTTACCCCTTGATTTTTTCCTACATCAACAAATACTGCTTTTACAAAAAAATCAGGGGGATACCCTATTACTTCTGCTCCTATTATTTTATGATTTTTATACTTTTTAGAAAAATTTAATAAACTTCTTAACTTAAAATTTTCAAACTTTAAAGTTTTATATCTATCTTCTATTAGTTTTAACTCTTCAACTTGTTTTTTAAGTTGCTGGTTTTCAGTAATAATACTTTTTATATCTACTAATACTTGAAAGGTTGATTTTGTAATTTTATAGGTTTCATAAACTACTTTTTGAGTTGGATATAAAATATCTAGAATATATTTATAGTATCCTGTAAAATAAAAAATTAAACCAATAAAAATTATAAAAAGAATAAAAAAACTTAAAATTTTTTTAAATTTTTTCTCTAAAACAATTTTTTTCATTGCATAGCAATTTTCTTAATCAATGATAAATCATCTATAGCTTGTCCAATCCCTTTTGCAACTGCTGTTAATGGGTCATCACAGTAATTAACAGGTAAATCAACTTCTTCCCTTATTCTTTGGTCTAAGCCATAAAGCAGTGAACCTCCTCCTGCAAGGATAATTCCCCTTTCTACTAAGTCTGCTCCAAGTTCAGGAGGAGTTTTTTCTAAAGCTGTTTTTACTGCATTTACTATGGTATTTACGACCCCTTGAAGAGCTTTTCTTATTTCTTCCCCCTTTATCACAGTGCTTATTGGACTATTTGTTATATCTACTCCTCCTATTTCCATTTCCTCATTATCTTTTTCTGAGGGATAGGCAGCCCCTAGTTTTATTTTTACCTTTTCAGCAGTTTGTTCTCCAATAACAATTCCATGTTCTCTTTTTAGATACTGTATTATTGCTTCGTTCATTTCATCACCAGCAACCCTTATAGAGTGGGAAACAACCATCCCAGACAAGGATATAACAGCTATTTCTGTAGTTCCTCCGCCAATATCAACAACCATATTACCACCTGGTTTAGTAATAGGAAGATCTGCTCCAATAGCTGCTGCCATAGGTTCTGCTATTAAATAGATTTCCCTAGCTCCTGCGTGCCTAATAGCATCTATTACTGCCCTTTTTTCTACTTCTGTAATACCAGATGGAACACCAACAATTACCCTTGGTCTAGGTTTGATAACTTTTGTTATAGGCATATTACTGTGAACTTTCTTTATAAAGTATTTAAGCATTTCTTGCGTAGTATCAAAATCCGCAATAACACCATCTTTTAAAGGTCTTATAACTTCTATGTTGGCTGGAGTTTTACCTATCATTTTTTTAGCTTCATCTCCAACTGCCAAAACCTTACCAGCTCTTGTATCTATAGATACTATAGAAGGTTCCCTTAACACTATTCCTTTATTTTTTACAAAAACTAGAGTATTAGCTGTTCCAAGGTCTATTCCTATATCATTTGAAAAGATACTAAAAAGAGAAGAAAACATATTTCCTCCTAATTTTTTATTTGTTAATACTTTGCTTTAAAATTATTATAAACTGAAAACTGGAATAAAATCTGGCAAGTAAAAACAAGGTCTGATATAATTTCAATAAAAATTCTAATATATTATATTGATATAAATTCTTAGGAGGAAAGTAATGGCTCAAAGAGGTATTAGAGAATACGATGGTAAAAGAATTCTTGCGCAAAATTGGGAAAATTACTTTGGTAATGACTTTGAGTATGATTTTAAATCTATTTTAATTACTCCTGAAACAGACTTGGATAAAATTCCTGAAGAAAATCCTTGGGTAAAAGAAACACCACTTGTTGCAAAACCTGACATGCTTTTTGGTAAAAGAGGAAAATTAGGACTTATTTTCTTCAAAAAAGAAAAGCCTGGCGATGTTTCTTGGGAAGATGCAAAACAGTGGATAAAACAAAAAATGACAGAAGAAATTGAAATTAACACAGTAAAAGGATATTTAACTCACTTTTTAGTTGAACCTTTTGTTCCTCACGACCAGTCTGATGAATATTATGTAGCAATAACAACTGGAGAAGATGAAGACATTATATATATGTCTGCACATGGTGGTATAGAAGTAGAAGAAAACTGGGACAAAGTAGTTGAGGTTAAAATTCCTATAACTGCTTCAGATGAGGAAATCAAAAAAATAATTAAAGAAAATGTTCCAGCAGATATAAAAGATAAAGAAAATTATGCAGAATTTGTTTATAGACTTTATAAGCTCTTTAGAGATTTACATTTTACATATCTTGAAATTAACCCACTTGTTATGGTTGGAAATAAAATTTACCCATTAGATTTTGTTGGAAGACTTGATGATACTGCTCAGTTTGTAGCTAGTAAAAATTGGGGAGACATTGAGTTTCCCGCTGGTTTTGGTGGAGAGTTAAGTCCAGAAGAAAAATATATTAAAGAAATGGACGAGAAATCTGGAGCATCTTTAAAGCTTACAATTTTAAATCCAAAAGGAAGAATATGGACACTTGTTGCTGGTGGTGGTGCATCTGTTGTTTATGCTGATACAGTTGCAGACTTAGGAGCAGTTAAAGAACTTGCAAATTACGGAGAATATTCAGGAAATCCATCTAGAACAGAAACAAGAGAATATGTAAAAACTGTGTTTGACCTTATGACAAGAGAAAGACACCTTCAAGGGGATAAAATTTTAATCATTGGTGGTGCAATTGCTAACTTTACAGATGTTGCAAAAACATTTGACGGAATTATAGATGCTATGAATGAATATGCAGATAAACTAAAAGAGATAGGAGTAAAAATATATGTAAGAAGAGGTGGACCAAATTACGAAGTAGGTTTAAAGAGAATAAAAGAAGCAGCAGAAAAACTTGGTATTCCAATAGAAGTTTATGGTCCTGAAACTCACATGACAGAAATAGTAAGAAAAGCTATAGATGAAAATAAAGTTGCTTAAAAGGAGGTCAAAATGAACAAACCTGATTACTTACTTTTTGACAAAAATACAAAGGCTATATTCTGGAACTTAAACAGAAATGCTATTCAAAGAATGCTTGATTATGATTATGTTGTTGGTAGAGAACCTTCAGTAGTTGCAATAGTTGCTCCAACAACAGACAGAAAATTTGAAAAGTTTTTTTACGGAACACAAGAAATAATGATTCCTCTTTATAAATCAACAACTGATGCTGCAAAAGATTTTCCAGAGGCAGATGTATTATTAAATTTTGCTTCATTTAGAACTGCATACAATGTAACTATGGAAGCTCTTGAAATACCTTCTATTAGGACAATTGCAATTACTGCAGAAGGTATTCCTGAAAGATTTGCTAGAATTATGAGAATCAAAGCTAAAGAACTTGGAAAGTGGATAATTGGACCTGCAACAGTTGGAGGAATAGCTCCAGGAGCATTTAGAATAGCAAATACAGGTGGAACAATAGAAAATATAGTTAAATCTAAACTCCATAGACCTGGTTCTGTAGGACTTGTAACAAGGTCTGGAGGATTATTCAATGAGCTGTTGATCTTCAATTATTCCAGCAATAGCGGCAATCGGGTGGTTTGGTCTCACGACAAAATCCCAGTTTAAACATCACATAAGTACCACCAAAGACAAAAATCACAAAGAGTCCCATGGTGATAAAGCGGTGTACGAGTAGG